>JAHFUU010000202.1 GCA_023264915.1 Microthrixaceae bacterium
CGGATCCCCCGAAGCTGGAGATGTAGCCCCACCCGTCCTCCTTCAGCCAGCTGCCGGCCTTGCCACTGACGAGCGCGGCCGAGATCGGATAGATGCCGCCCGAGAGCCCCTTGCCGGTGACCAGGATGTCCGGCTCGGTCTCGAAGCCCTCGATGGCCCAGATGTGCCCGCTGCGCCCGAGCCCCGTCTGAACCTCGTCAGCCACGAGGAGGGCCCCATGGCGATCACACAGCTCGCGCACGGCCGGGTAGAACCCAGGAGGTGGCGGCAAGAAGCCGGCAGTTGCCGGGATCACCTCGGCCAGCACCGCAGCGACCTCTCCCTTGCTGAGGACCTGCTCGAGAGCGTCCGTGTCGCCATAGGGGACCGTGCACAGGTCGTCCGGCTCATCGCTCAGGAAGTCTCTCGCGGTGGTTGGGTCACCAGCTGCCCCTGAAAGCCCGCTCCTCCCGTGGAACGCGCAGTCCCATGCGACGATGCCTCGCCTGCCGGTGGCTCGCCGGGCCGACTTGATCGCCAGGTCGATGGCTTCGCTCCCAGACGGCGCGAACACGACCCGCTCGAACTGGTCGCCCGGCGCGACGGCGAGCAGCTCATCCGCCAGGGAGACCTTGGGAACCGACGGGAAGTGATGGTTGCCGATATCATAGGTTCTCGAAGCGTCTATGAGCGCCTTGACAACGTCGGGGTTGCGGTGGCCCAGGTTGAAGACGCCGCCGTTCAGGTGCAGGTCGTACAGCTCGTGGCCGTCCAGGTCCCAGAAGCGGTACCCCTCACGGCGGTCGATGATCAAGGGAACGCCGATCGCGGTGAGCGTATCGACGCGGTTGGCGGCGAGCATCCGGTGAGCAGCTCTCAGCACTCCGGCTTTGCTGTCTGAAACGCCAGGGGGTGGTTCGTAGGCCATCGTGCCATCTTGCCAGTTCCCGCCGGCGCCTCCCGGCGAACCCCCGCTCTTTAGGTTGTTCTTCAACTCCAAGTGAACAATCGCCTGTGACCCCTCGAAACGGACCGTGAGACGCGTCGTGCCAAACCCTGCCGATCCAACACTCCCGGACACCCCCACGTTGCCTCAAGCCCTCGCCCAGGCGCAGCCTTCCCTGAGTGGGCCGGCCGTGGGCCCCGTGACCGTGGTCCAACCTCGGTCTCGCCAGGCCGAACCTCAGTGGGGTCGATCCCGGGCTCAGGCCCAGAGTGGTTGGGCGGCCGGATGGGAGGCTCCGATGCCGGAGTCACCGCCAGTCCAGGCGTGGCCTCCCCGTCGTGTTCCGACCGCTGCCGGCTCCCCGCCCCCCGGCCTGCCGCCCCGGTTGCCGCCATCGGGTGGATGGTCCTCGCAACCTTGGCCGCACCAGCTGCCACCCAGGGCTCGCCGTTCCAGAACAGGGATCGCCGTCGCCGCCTTCTTGGCATTGACCCTGCTGGCTGCTGCTACCGGCGGGCTGGTCCTCGCGGGACAGAAGGCATCGCTCCTGGACGGCGATAGGACAGGCGTGCGGAGGCCTCTCGTTCCAGCTCCGGAACAGCAGGATCGTGCGCCTCATGGCCCGGGCAACTCGGTGCCTGACCGCCCGAGCCCGCCGAGCACCGAATCGGGCTCGGGCGCCACTGACTGGAGCTCGATCGTGGACGGGGTCAACGGTGGCATCGTGGACATCGTGAGCCTGATGCCTGGCGGCGTTGGTGCAGGCACGGGTTTCGTGATCACCGACACCGGCGAGGTTCTCACCAACAACCACGTCGTCGACGGGGCAGAACGAATCGAGGTGACAGTGGTGACGACCGGAGTCAGCTACCCGGCGTCGGTGTTTGGCACAGACCCTTCCCATGACGTGGCCCTGCTGCGCATCGAAGGCGTGTCGGGCATGGTGACGGTCAGCATCGGAGACTCCGACGCCGTTCGGGTCGACGACGAGGTGGCAGCCATCGGCAACGCCGGAGGGCGGGGTGGGACCCCGACGGTGTCTCCCGGCAGGGTCGCCGACCTCCACCAGACGATCACGGCGTCAGACCCGGCCGACGGCACGACCCAGCGACTCACTGACATGATCCAGATCGCCGCGAGCGTCCAGTCTGGTCAGTCCGGCGGCCCGGTCGTAGGCACTGACGGCAAGGTCGTCGGCATGACGAGTGCAGCATCGGTCAGCCGTGGTCAGCGTTCGCGGACCGCAGCTCAGGAGGCGTTTGCCATACCGATCAACCGTGCGGCGGCGATAGCGCAGCAACTCCGGTCCAGCTCGGGTGGCCAGGAACCGACGACGCGGTCCACGCCGTCCACGCGGTCGACACCGTCCACCCGGGTGGATCCCAACCGGGGGTTCCTCGGGGTGCAGACCCAGCAGGGACCCAGGGCCGGAGCATCGGTCGTCGGCGTACAGCCCGACAGCCCGGCAGCCAAGGCGGGGATCCGCAAGGGAGACCTCATCACTGCTATCGATGGAACAACCGTCGAGTCGCCGGCCGCGCTCCTGTCGGCGTTGCAGCAGCATCGGCGGGGTGATGACGTAGCTGTCTCGTGGCTTGGCAGCGACGGCCGGAAGCATGAGGCGGCGGTGACTCTCGCTTCGCCGTGACCACCCCGGCTCGAGCAAAGGCGGGATGCCCCACAAATGTGGCCGGGAGCTCAGCCTGCCGGGCTGTCAGCGGTGAGTTTCGCTGGCCATGGAACCATCGAGTCGGAACTGCTCTCGGAGGATGCCGGCCAGCGCGATCCCCGCGCCTCGGGGATCGGTAGCCGCAACGAAACGGCAGTCGTGCTTGCTCTCGTTCAGGGCCAGGGCCACAAGGCGCGAGCTGGCGGGGCCCATCGATGAGTCCCACGCTGCTGATCCATCTGCAGGTGCCATCTCGGGTGACCAGACCGGCCTTCGTGGCGAGTCGATCCCGCCGGCCGGCGCGCCTGGTGGAGCTCCAGCCAGGTCGGACTCGTCGATGATCTCCAAGGGCTTGCCCCTGACCTTCATGACATCGGCCGCGGTGACCATCGGCAGATCTCCGGCCTCGCTGCTCACGGTCACCACAGCAGGGAGGTCGCAGGAGACGGTCTCAGTGCCCGAAGCCGTGAGCCGTTCGATCTCGAGGCCTCGGCCTTGACCACCAGCGCTGGCCGGAGCTATCGAACAGGCCAAGGTCACACAGGGCCAACCCATCCAGGCGGCGAGCAGGGTCCCCACTGTTCCCCTGTTGCTGTCAGCAGCCCGGCGGCCCGTGAGAACGACATCGGCAGCACCGGCATAGCCAACCAGCCCAGCGAGGCGCTCGACTGTGCTGGAGGGATCGATCAGATCATCGGGGCTCTCGTCCGCTTTGAGCGCTACGACCCTGTCGGCACCTGCGGCCAGCGCTCGGCGAAACAGGTTGGCCGAAGGGTTGGGCGCGACACTCACCACGGTGACCGATCCCCCCCAGCGGTCGCGCAGGCCAAGCGCGGCGTGCAAGGCGTTGTTGTCATAGGGGTTGAGAAGTGGCGGTGTACCAGGTGCGGTGACGGCCGGAGTTCTCAGGGTGCCGATCGACGGCCTGGTCAACTCCGGCTGGCTGCCCTCGAGGCCGGGGTCCTGGATCGAGCGGGACCGTGGCTGGACCTTCTGTGAAGGCCTGGACCCGGGCTTAGCGACCAGTGGGGCAGCGAGGCGGAGTGTCGAGGGTGGGGCCTCGGGGTCAAGGACCTGCTTCATGCACACGACGACATGTCGAGCCGCAGTCATGACGTCCCCACCCGGGTAGATCCTTGCTCCGATGGCCGAGCCTCGTCGTTCCCGCTCGCGACGACCACCTCCGGGCGGTCTGCTGTTCCGGGTACGGCGGGTCTGTGGGTGAGGCCGGCGATCATGCCCGCAACGACCTCTCTCCAGTCACCGACGACCCCGACGTCTGCGTGCTCGAAGATCGCCGCATCCGCATCACGGTTTATCGCGACCACAAACCCTGAGCGGGACATCCCGGCCCTGTGCTGTATCGACCCGGATATCGCGACGGCAACATATAGCTCTGGCGCGACCCGGTGACCGGTGATCCCTACCTGCAAGCCCCTGGGGACCCACCCGGTGTCACACGGCGGTCTCGAGGAGGCGAGGTCGGCTCCGAGCGCCTCGGCCAGCAGCGTCAGCTCGCCGAACCCCTCACTCCCGCCGATTCCGCGGCCACCCGCGACGATGCGGGTGGCCTCCTCGAGCGGGACGTCGCCGCCGCTTTCAGCGTTCTGGCTCGCCATCCATCGCATCTCGCCGCCATCATCGCTCGGATCGAGCTCAGCGCTGACGGGCTCGGCCGCCAGCACGACGGGCTTGGTGGCGCCCCTTGCGGGCCCTGGCCGATCGAAGCTGGCAACCACCCTCGTGCCCGTCACTTCGACGACCGCATCGACCGCTCCACCGAACAGCTTCACCCCGGCGATCCAACGCTGTCTCCGGCCTTCAGGCGCTGTGTCGCCGCCGGTCGTCATGGGTTCTGTGATCGCTTCCAGCGAGTGGCACTCGGGGATCGCGGCTGCCCTGAGCTCACCTGCGATCCGAGGCACCAGATCCTCCGCGTCGAGGCCTGCCTCCACGACCACCGCCTTGGCATGCGTCCTGGCTGCGAGGCCGGCGACCAGCAGCCCGGTCCGGTCAGACGTCAAGGGCTCGGCAGCGACGGCCGCCTCGACGCTGCACGGATCGAAGGTATCGGGTCCGGACATGGGGAGGATCAGATGATCAGGAAGTGCCGACGGCGTCTCGTCGGCCGTGGTGGCGTGGTTAGGGTCCGTTCGGACCAGGCCGACCAGCGTGACTGGTGACCCACCCAGCTCGCGGGCGGCTGTGATCGCCGCGGTCGCATCTGGCCCCAGCCGACCGACGCTGTCAGCCCAAGCCACGACGATCACATCCTCACCCATGGTCTGGTACCTCACATCCTCACCCATGGTCTGGTACCTCACACCCCTCGCTGTTGATGAAGTACTTCGAGTCGGACAGGTCCTGCGGGTCAAAGGCTGTCTTCACGCGCCTTTGCCACAGGTGGTAGTCGCACATCGCCGGACCGAGGAAGTCGTGGGCGTAGGCACCAGCGAAGAACGAGAACCCGCCACCACCCAGCATCTTCTCGGCTATCGCTTCCATTGCCCGATCCGATAGGTCCTTCAGCTTCGCGTTCTGCTCCCGGTCGCGGTTGTCATAGAGGACCAGCTCCTCGGTGTGCGCGAACGCCCCGTTCTCGTAGAGGAGCGTGTGGGAGTTGTCGACCAGGTCATCCGCGCAGGCACCTTCCTCGATGAAGGCGGCCTTGAGCTCCTCGCCTTCGACGGCCTGGCGCATCGCGGACGCGATGGACTCATCCCCACCCATCGTCGAGTAGAAGTTCCCCGTCGGGCGGAACATCCCTGGGGCGAGGGAGTTGCGCACCAGCATCCACCACAGAGCGCCCTTGCCCCGAGACATGAGGCTCGAGGCTTCCTGGATCGATCCGCCACTGGCCTCGACGATGTCTTCAAGGACGGCCACCTGGTACTCAAAGGACGCGTCCGAGGTTCCCTGCAAGACCACGATGAACTGGTTCTCGAGACCGCGGATCATCTCGCGCGGGTCCGGGTTGTCGCGCACCATGCGAAACGTCGCGGGTTCCGAGATGGCCATCGCCAGCCCCGGTGCGACCTTCAGTTGCAGGTA
>JAHFUU010000004.1:0-3489 GCA_023264915.1 Microthrixaceae bacterium
ATTGGGAGGTGCATGACGAGACCAAGCGCGGGCGCTACGAGACCCGCATAGATGAGTCACGGCTGCGCGACGCGGTCGGCAACGACGAGTTCCTGTTGCACTACCAACCCATAGTGCAGGTGTCAGATGGGTCGCTCGTAGGCTTCGAGGCCCTTCTCAGGTGGAAGGCTCCCGGTGCCACGAACGCTGGTGTGATGGGTCCCGGTGACTTCCTCCCGCTGCTGGAGAAGACCGGCCTGGTCGTTCCTGTCGGGACGTGGGCGATCGAAGAGGCCTGCCGGCGGGTCGCGGAGTGGAACGAGCTCGTGTGGATGCCCAAGCCCCTGTTCGTGACATGCAACCTGAGCCCCCGCCAGCTTGCCGCCCCCGACTTCGCAGAAGGGGTTGCGGGCGCTGTCCAGGCCGCCGGGATCGATCCCGAGCTGCTGTGCCTGGACCTGACCGAGCACTGCCTGAGGGTCAATGCCAGTGACGCGTGGCCACCGCTACGAGAGCTCACCAACATGGGGGTGAGGCTGTCCCTCGACGACTTCGGCACCGGCGTGACCTCGTTGCACTGGCTGCTCGAGCTGTCCTTGGACTTCGTCCGGATCGAGCGCAGCTTCGTCACGGCGGTCGGGGCCAACGTCTACAACCGCAGCAAGGGACTTCCTGACCCCGCCGGGGTCATCCTGACCCATCTGAACAACATGGCCGCCGACCTCGGCATCGAGGTCATCGCTGAAGGTGTCGAGAGCGACGAGGAGGCCCAAGCCGTGCGTTCTCTCGGCATCCAACTGGCTCAGGGCTACCTCTACGGCCATCCCGAATCAGCACAAGCCGCAACCGCTCGGGTCGACCCAGCAGTCGAGAAGATCCACATCTGGGACCCCAACGACGTGATGGACAAGCCGATGTCCAAGGTGCCCACCGACAGCCTGTTCGGACGGGAAGGGGAGGATCCGGTCGAGGCTGGTGCGCCGGAGGAGGCCTGAGGTCTCGCTCGCTCGTAATATGCCGGCGTGGCAACCCGCTGGTGTTTGATCTGTGGAGCCGAGTACCTGGCCTCGGTCGAGGAGTGCCCTGACTGTGAGGTCACGCTCGTCGACGAGCCCCTGAGCCAAAACCTGGCCTCTGACGGTGACGGCCAGGTCGCGTACGACCTTGCCGAATGGGCGGCCGAGTCGCGGGTCATGCTCGAACAGCTCCTCGAGGGCGCGCAGGTGCGCCGGGCTTGGGAAGGCACGACGCTGGTGGTGTCAGAGGTCGTCGAGACCCAGGTCGACAACTTGGTCTCCCACGTCGAGGTGACGACTTTGCCGACGCTCGACCCGCTTGCCGACAGGGTCGCCTACGACCTGAGCAACTGGAGCGACGACATGGTGCTCGAGCTCCAGTCGAGGCTCGACCACAGCGAGGTGCCCTTCGAGTTCGACGAGCGTGGCGACATAGTCACCCTCGCCGAGCATGAAGAACGCGTCGAAGCGCTCCTGGATGCGTTCGGGATTCCAGAGATGGCAGAGGAGGAAGATCAGGCCGACGGCGAGGACGGCGGCGGCGCGGGTCCCGGGGGGGGCGGTGCCGGAGGTGGAGCCGGAGGCGATGCCCGCAGCGGTACGAGCACGCGTTTCGAGGAAGAAGCGGACGCCGGCTGGGATGTCTCGGGGGAGGATGACGGTGAGGACCTCGACGGTGGCGAGGACGAGGACGTGGTCGATGCCTCGGTCGTGCTGTCAGACCTCTTCGTGTCGACGGATCGCATGATGCACAACCCGCGTGACCACTCCGGCGTCCTGACCTTCGCCGGGGCAGCTGAGGCTGTTGACCGCATGGGCATCCCGTACGGCTTCGCTCAGGTCGCGTGGCAAGACATCGTCAACCAGGTCGCTGACCTTCGAGAGCTGATCGAGGACGACGACTCCAAGGACCGCGACATCAAGAACCAGGCTCGCGACCTGCGCAACACGCTTCGCTACTACGTCTGAGATACCTCTGGGCGGGTGTGCGTCGGTTTCTCCCAGCAGGGATCCCCTCCTGGCTGGGTTAGGGTCGCTGGCGTGGACGTCGCTCCTGAGGACATCGGCCATCTCAGAGGGCGGGATCTCGGAAGGCTGGTGTCCGCCGCCCGAGTGCTCAGCAGGTCCGGACGCAAGGCGTGGGTCCGGACGCGGTCAGGTGATCCAGCGGTCACGTCCCTGGCCGAGGAGCTGAAAGGTGGCTTCGAGCGCCTCGGGCCCACCTATGTGAAGCTCGGCCAGATGGTCGCATCGACGCCGGCTCTGTTTCCCGATGCGCTCGTACAGGGCTTCCAGGGCTGCCTGGACGAGGTCCGACCGCTCAGCTCCGAGACGGTTCACCGCGTGATCGCCGAAGAGCTCGGGGCCCCCGCGAACGAGGTCTTCGCCGACATCGACGACAAGCCCCTGGCCTCGGCATCGATCGGTCAGGTTCACCGGGCGACCCTCGAGGGAGGCAAGGAGGTGGTCGTCAAGGTGCAGCGACCGGCCATCGCCGACCAGATCAGCAAGGATCTCCGCATCATGCACCTGCTGGCCCGCGGTGCTGAGCGCGCGTCGCGCAACGCCAGGCTCGCGCAGCCCATCGCGGTGGTGGAGGACTTCGCCGTGACGCTCTCCGAGGAGCTCAGCTTCATGGTAGAAGCGCGCTCGATGGAGGCAGTCGGCGAGAGCCTCGCTGACTTCCCCGATTCGAAGCTGATCCACATCCCCGCAGTTGAATGGCGCTACACGACGCCGCGCGTGCTGACGATGGAATATGTCGCTGGCACCCGTCTCGACGACGTGGATGCCCTTGTCAAGGCCGGTACCGACCCCGCTGGCCTGCTGAAGGTGGCGGTCCGGGGCTGGCTGCACGGCAGCCTCGTCCACGGCGTCTTCCACGGAGACCTTCATGCGGGGAACCTCTGCGTCGACCCGGCCGGTCGTGTCGTGTTCTTGGACTTCGGGATCTGTGGTCACCTGACCGAGCAGGCGCGCGAGTCGCTGTTGCTCGCACTGCCCGCGCTGCTGTCAAGGGACATGCGAGGTGTCGCGGCAGCCATCTTCGAGTCAGCGTCGGAGAAACCGATCGACATGGACACGATCACGGCTGATCTGGAGCGCGTCGTGCTGCCGATCTTCGATCAGCCCCTCAACGAGGTGTCCTACGCCCAGGCCTTCGTCGAGGTCGTGCGGATCGGGGTCCGCCACGGCGTCCTGCTCCCGCGGGACCTCATCCTCGTGTTCAAGCAGTTCTTCTACGTCGAGCGGTTCACGCGCCTCCTCGCGCCCGACTGGATGCCGCTCATGGATCCCGACATCATGCAATCCGTGCTTCTCGCGCAGCAGCGCCACCAGGGTTGACCTCGCGGGCCTTGAATCGGTCCGAAGATGAGCAGTCCACTGGCCCGTGCCAGCGACAAGGCCCGTCGGGCCGGGGCGGAGTCCCCTCAGCCACCCCCTGTACTCGATGCCGGCCCGGAGCGCCTCGGCAGGTCACGCACATAAGCCG
>JAHFUU010000004.1:3499-4374 GCA_023264915.1 Microthrixaceae bacterium
TGGGGATCCCGCGACGGGCCGGCAACGTTGACGTGCACGGTGCGGACTCGTGACCAGCGCTGCATCGGGTCCTGCTCGGACCTGCAGCTCTGCACCCGAGAGTAAGGAAGCAGGTCGACGTGGTGGGCGAGCACCCCGTGAGCAAGTACGACGATCTCTCGAGTCTCGGTGAAGCCAGCCCGGGAATGGGCGGCAAGGCCCCACGGGATACCCAGCAGCGCTAGGGATACAAGCACGAGCGAAGCGGGGCGGAACGCGAGCGCGGGGACAGCCACGAGCACGGCGAGGAGCATCACCCTTCGGGTGACGGCTCGTCTCTTGGCCTGAGCCGATCGAGGCGACAGCGGCGGGACGTGCCAGTCGCCTCCCATGAGCGCGTGCAGGAACTGGTCGAGGTCAGCCCTGTCCAGGATCGGGATCTCGAAGCGGGTCGAGGATCGCCCTTGCTCGCCGCTCACCGGAGCGGCGCTGTGCAGGTGGATGGCCACTATCCCAAGGGCCCGGCGGAACGGGTTGTCCACGACCGTGACGTGCTGGACGCGCCGTCGCGGGATGGTGAGGTTGCGGACCTGGAAGAGGCCGAAACGCAGGTGCAGGTCGTCGCCTTGCTCGGCGAGGGTGAAGCCGAACTGGCCGATGGTGTACTGGATCACGCTCATCACAGCCACGAACACGCCGATGCCGAGACCGATGAGGGTGGACACGACCAGGGCCGTGCCCGCAGCCAGCTTGCGGTCGGCCAGGGCAGCCATGGCACCGAACCACAAGCCGATGGCGGCGAGTGCCGGGATCCCGATGACGATCAGGTGGTGGGTGATCCCCGCCAGGGCAAGGCGGCCAAGACCGAGCTGAACCAGCGTGGTCTCGGGTGCGGC
>JAHFUU010000004.1:4384-18587 GCA_023264915.1 Microthrixaceae bacterium
GGGACCGCCCACGGACCGGTTGGCGTCGACGGCACGACTCGAGCGGCTGCGGTGCTGTATGTGCTTGCATCGCCCGGGCTTGCTCCGCGCAGGGTGCCTTGCAGCTCCGCCCGGCGTCTCAGGATGTAGCTGCGGATCCCGCGGGCGAGCTTGGCGTCCAGCATGCCGAGCTTGACGGAGCCGCCGCCGAGGCCCGCTGTGTCGATTCGAAGCTGGCAGATGTTGAGCAGCTGGGAGAGGAACCGCTGGTTGATGTCGACCTGTTGCACGCGCGCATACGGGAGGACCTTGCGCCGTCGGGCCAGTATCCCCTCGTCGATCACGATCTCCCGAGCACCGACTGTGTAGGTGCGGGCAAACCACGATCCCACGCTGTAGAGGAGCTGAAAGCCCAGCGCCGCCACGAAGATGACGAGGAACACCGATGATTGGGATTGTGAGCCGGATCGAGTCGGTGCACGGTTCGTGGCGAGCAGTTGGGGCAGGAACACCAGCAGTGCCAGGCCGACGCCGGCGAGGTTCAGCGCAAGGGTGAGGGCGCTGGTACGCCTCGGTGGCCCATCGATCTCAGGTGGCGTCTCGTCGGTCGACCCCATGAGGCCTGGCGCCTGCGGGGAGCCGTACGGCGCCTGGCCGTACGGGCTCGGTGGGGGTGGGCCGGGAAGGCCCGGTCCATCAGACGGCATCGTCGACACCCGCCCGCGCGAGCAGGGCATGCCGGAGAGACTCGGTCTCCTCAAAGGGGACCCCGGGGACATGGGCGTCAGTTGTGGCAGCGGCGCTCCGCAAGATGAGCGTGGAGATTCCGAGCATCCGCTCGATCGGATCCCGCTTGATGTCGATCTGCTGGACACGGTGGTAGGGGACCACCGAGAGGCGGCGCATGATCACGCCGTGGCTCAGCTCGATGGCGTCCTCGTGGGTTGCCCAGCTCCAGTAGTGCCATGACAGGTACGCAGACACGATCGCGAGGGCCACCAGAGCAAGGACCGCTGTGACCCCCCCGTAGACGAGCCCGGGGATCTTCTCAGCCACACCGATGATCGCCAACGAGGTACCGACGATGACCCAGAACGCGCTTCGCTCGATCGACCACTTGATCCTCACGCGCGGATCCACGCGCCGCTCCGACCCGTCAAGGTCCGAGGGCCGCCCCGACGGTGGCATCGACGGTGGCATCGAAGGTGGGCCCGAGTGTGGCATCGAAGGTGGCGTCGAGGGTGACATCGAAGGTGGCGTCGAGGGTGGAGCAACCATCCACGCCACCCTACAGACCGCCGCGACTGCGGTTGGTGACCAGCAGCAGGCCCTTCAGGTGGGGCTCCTGGCAGCCTTGTCGGTCTGGATCCCGGACGGACGGAAGGGACGTGTCCAGGACGCGCGAACCGCCTTTGTCCAAGGCTTGGTCGGACCGATTCATCTGAGGGCCTGGCTCGCCGGTACGGTGGCGGAGTGATCCTGGCAGAGCTCGAGCTCTACCACTCCCGGCCGATAGCGCCGACTCGTCGAGTCGCGCTGGGCGAGATGTTCTTGCCCGTCGATCCTCCACCCGGTCTGGGCGGCATACTCCTCGGCGGGGTCGTTGCGTCGACCATCAGCGACATCGATCCTGACCTGGTCGTGGACCTCGGTGACCTCATGACACAGCTCGAGGTGGGTGCGCAGGTTCCCCAACCTCGCCTTCGCTACAGGTTCCAGACCGACCGGGTCGGTCTCCAGCGCACGCTCCTCCGGCTGGCCGGTGAGGGCGAGCGGCTTTGGTTCGACTTCGAGGGCGACAGGGCCTCGCCCGAGCAGCTCGTGTTGGGTGCGGTCTACGCCGCCGGCCAGGTTCACCCCGATGTCCGCGGGTCGGTGATGTCCACACTTCGCCGGGCGATGGGTTGGCAGGGCCCGGTCGGTCCCGATCTCATCGCATCGCTGGCAGGTTTCACAAGGGGCAAGGCATTGTCGGTCCACACTCTCGAGCACCCTGTCGAGTGGGCGCTTCAGGTCCTGGGCTTCGACGGGCCTCGTTCCAGAGCGAACGGGCACGGGACCGGTCCCGCCGGGATCGAGGTGCGCCGTCGCTTCCGTGAGCTGGTGATGGATGCCCATCCCGATCAGGGCGGCGCCAGCGCGGAAGCGGCACGGCGGATCGCGGATCTCGCCGAGGCGCGCCGCATACTGCTCGGACGTCAACGGCCAGCCCGGCTGTAGGGGTGCTGAGGCAACCAAGCCGGCCCGGTGCCTCAGAGCTCGCTTCTGGTGATCTCGCGCACAGAGCCGTCGCCATGGGCGATCACGACCCGCTCGACCATGTCTGCCAGGAACAGCCCGTGCTCGACGATCCCGGGGATCCGGCTCAGCTCACCGGCCAGCAAGGCTGGATCGCTGATCGTGCCGAAGTGGGCATCCATCAACAGGTTGCCGTTGTCGCTGCGCGCTTCGCGCTCGGTGACCGTGCCTGCGCCGAGCGCCTGCACCCGCCGTGCCACCACGCCCGGTGCGAAGTCGAGCACCTCTATGGGTGTACCGAAGGGCCCGAGCGCGTCGACGAGCTTGGTCTCGTCGACCACGACCACGAAGCGGGGAGCCATCTGGGCGATGAGCTTCTCGCGGGTGTGGGCACCGCCACCTCCCTTGGTGAGGTTCAGCTGGGGGTCGACCTCGTCGGCTCCGTCGATCGCGAGGTCGAGGGCTCCGATCTCATCGGGCGTCATCACCTCGAGCCCCATCGATGACGCGAGGTCCTCGGTTCGCATCGAGGTGGCAGTGCAGACGATGCGCAGGTCCCCAGCCGAGCAACGCTCACCGAGCTCGACGATCGTCCAGTGAACCGTCGACCCGGTTCCCAGGCCGACGCGCATCCCCGACTTCACGTAGCGGGCGGCAGCTCGCCCGGCCGCCTCCTTGGCTGGAGCCGGCATCTCGGTATCCATACCTGCATCCTCGCGCACGGGACCCGCGTCCGATGTTGAAGCGCTGTGTCCGGCGGGCTCTAGGATCGGGACCGGTTGGGTGACGGCCAAAGGTGACCGAGCAGGGTGACGTTCAACTCGCTGCAGTACGCGCTCTTCTTGCCGGTGACCTTGCTGGTGTACTGGCTCCTTCCCCAGAGGGTCGAGGTGGCCGGGCTGCGCGTCCGGCTCAGGCAGCCGTTCCTGCTCGGCGCGTCGTACGTGTTCTACGGCGCAGGCGCTGGGTGGTTCCTCCTGATGCTCATGTTCACGACCCTGGTCGACTACAACGTGGGTCGCGCGCTCGACCGCTTCCAGGGCCACCGGCGCCGCCAGGCGGTCCTGGTTCTCAGCCTCTCGGTCAATCTGGGAGTGCTCGGCTTCTTCAAGTACAGCGGGTTCTTCGTCGCCCAGGTGTCGGATCTGTTGGACCGGGTCGGCCTCAACCCGGGAATGCCCGTGCTCAGGGTCGCCTTGCCGATCGGCATCTCCTTCTACACCTTTCAATCGATCGCGTACGTGGTCGATGTCTATCGCCGGCAGATCCCCGCTTGCCGCAACGTCGTGGACTTCGCCACCTTCGTGGCGTTCTTCCCGCAGCTGGTGGCGGGCCCGATCTCGAGGGCGAGGACCCTGCTCCCGCAACTGCAAGCCGAGCGCGGCCGGCCCGGGGGACCCAAGGTCGTCTCGGGACTGTTGCTGATCCTGGTAGGGCTGTTCAAGAAGGTCGTCATAGCGGACTCGCTCGCGCCGATCGCCAACCAGGCCTTCGACGGTCATCCCGAGAGCACGACGGTTGCGCTGGCTGGCATCGTGGCGTTCGCGTTCCAGATCTACGCGGACTTCTCCGGCTACACCGACATCGCTCGTGGTACCGCCCGCCTCTTGAACGTGCAGCTGATCCACAACTTCCGGCAGCCGTACTGGTCCATGAGCGTCACCGAGTTCTGGAGGCGCTGGCACATCTCGCTCTCGAACTGGCTCCGCGACTACCTGTACATCCCTCTCGGTGGCAACAGGCGCGGCTCGTGGAGCACCTACCGGAACCTGATGGTGACGATGCTGCTCGGCGGGCTCTGGCACGGAGCGGGGTGGCCATTCGTGATCTGGGGCGGTCTTCACGGGCTGTTCCTGTCCGCAGAGCGAGCGCGGCGCCACGGGGTTCCTCCGACGGATCAGGGCGCGAGACGACCCCGGGACCTTGTGGCTGTGCTCTGGACCTTCGCGCTCGTGTGCTTCGCATGGGTCTTCTTCCGCTCGGCATCTGTGGCCGACGCGGTCGGGGTTCTGGCGGCTCTGGGCGACGTGCACGGTCAACCGCTGGCGATCGGTGACCTGGTCGTGCTGCTTGCCATGTGTGGCTGCACGGTCGTGATCGACATCGTGACCGCCCGTGCCTCTCATCCGGTGGATCTGATGAGACGTCGGCCGGTCGTCTCGGGCGTGGCGCTGGGAGTGATCGTCTGCTCGATCCTCCTGTTCAGCGGGAAGACTCCGGTGCCGTTCATCTACTTCCAGTTCTGAAAGGGCTGACCAGTCGATGCCGTGAACCCGTGCAAGGCACCAGGCCGTGCTGGTTTGGCTCTTGTCGCCAGCTCGGATCGGGTGCCGCGCCACAGTCGAGACTTGTCGCCGCTGTCCCCCGCGATGCTCGGCGCCCGAACCTTCCGTTCTGGCTGTTGTACGCTCACCCCGCTCTGTCCTACGGCGAACCAGAGCCGAACAACAGGAGACCGGACATGACAGAGATAGTCGTTCGATTCCGGGGCGGCGAGCATCGTTTCACCCCAGAACAGGCACCAGTCACCATCGGCAGGTCTCCCACCTGTTCGGTCGTGGCCGACGCTCAGGCCGTTTCCGGCACGCACGCGCAGCTCACCTTCGAGAGCGACCAGTGGGTCTACCGCGATCAGAGCACCAACGGCACCTACGTGAACGACGTGCCGGTCAACGCGTTCAGCATCACTGCGCCGGTCACAGCGGTCCTCGGCAACTACGAGGACGGCGAGGTGATCGAGCTCGTTCCAGGCCTGGCCCAGCCAAACGCTCCAGCCCCACCGATGGGTGCCCCACCGATGGGTGCCCCACCGATGGCTCCACCGACGGGCCCACCGATGGGTGCCCCACCGATGGCGCCACCGACGGGCCCACCGATGGGTGCCCCACCGATGGCTCCACCGACGGGCCCACCGATGGGTGCCCCACCGATGGGTGGCGCGCCGATGTCCTCGATCCACTCGACCACCCAGATGATGCCCAAGGAGATCGGGGGCGGACCATCGACGGCACCGCCTGGCCAGACCGCTGGGCAGGACATCCGCATCCAGTACCTCGGCGAGGAGTACATCGCTCATCCCGGGCAGACGGTGAGGTTCGGGCGTGACCCCTCGAACGAGATCCAGCTCGACAACCCGACGGTGTCCCGGCACCATGCACAGCTCACCTATGGCCCCAAGGGGTGGCGGCTCGATGACACCAACTCCTCGCGGGGACTGACGGCTGACGGGCAGCAGACCCACCAGGTCGAGCTGCGCGGAACCACCGAGGTGTGGCTCGGGCCCGAAGAGGCGGGCGTGCGTGTCGTGTTCGTGGCCCCGGGTGTGTCCAAGAAGAAGGCCGGTGGGCTCAGCCCGGTCGCGGTCGTGGTTCCTGTGGTAGCAGTGCTGCTGATAGCGCTGGTCGCCATAGCGTTCGTTGCGCGCTCCAGATCCGGTGAGCCGACGACACCGACGACCGGTGTCCCCACCGCCGACCTGATCGCCCTGAAGAAGGGGACCGTACGGGTCGAGGTCAAGCTCCGGTTGAGCGGTGACATCAAGGACAGGGTCGAGCGGGAGAAGCGCGCCCAGGGTCAGCCACTCGACGCGCCCGAGCTGTGGGGGAGCGGCACGATCATCTCACCGGACGGTCTCGTGCTCACCAACGCTCACGTCGCCACGCCCGACAAGGTCTCCGAAGCAGGAACCAAGCTCCCGCCCGCGCAGTCGATAAAGGTCGTTCGCAACCGCGAGGGCAGCGACGAGCAGCTGACCGATACCGAGGACGCCGAGCTGGTGGTGGCCGACCCGAAGGTCGACCTGGCCATCATCAAGATCCAGGGTGCCTCGAACCTTCCCTACGTGCCAATCGGTGCCGACTCGTCGGTCAAGGCGGGTGAGGACGTGCTCATCCTTGGCTTCCCCGGGACAGCCGACACCAAGGCCGTGACCGTCACGGCTGGAAAGGTGTCCAGCTTCATCCCTGACAAGAAGCTCGGCGTGGACCGCGCCTGGATCAACACCGACGCGAAGTTCGAGCAGGGCAACTCAGGCGGGCTCGCTGCCAACAAGGAGGGGAAGATAATCGGGATTCCGACAGGCACCTGCTACGAGTCGGTCATGAAGGGCGAGTCCGGCGGCCCGATAGCCCAGCAGAACCGCATTCGGACGATCGACCTCGCCCAGGACCTGATCAACGCAGCCAAGGGTGACCCGGACAGCTACGAAACGAAGACCCCCGATGAGGACGTCTGCGCGACGGGCAAGACCACGACCACGAGGTCTCGTTGACCGGTCTGCCGTCGGACTCCCGGCACTCGGGCCAGGGCACTGTGGCCTCCCGTCGAGGGCGGGCAGGACGATGAGCCTGCCCGTCCAGTCCCTTGTCGACCGGGCGCAGGCATCTGAGTGGGTGAACGTTGTCCCCGGCCTGGCAGATGCGGTCGGGGACTGGGTGGACGAGGTCGGGGCGTTGAGGGCGCGCCTGTCAGACGAGGCAGCGCGCGTTGCCCGGCCCGGGTTGGTGCCAGCGGACCGGGTCGCCGTGCACGTGACAGCGGCCGGGGTCTCGCGGGCCCTCCGCGCGCTCACCCGCATGCCTGGCGATCTCGGCTCTCTGGCCCCGGTGCGCAACACCCAGCAGTGGGCCATGGAAGCCGGGATCGAGGCGCTGGTCGATCAGCTCGCCCTCTCTGGTCCAGCCTCACATGAGGTGGCTCGGATCATCGCCGGGTCAGGAAACCTGTTCCCCGCCCCTCTGCGAGCAGAGCTCGAGCGGAGAAGCATCGAATCTCCCCTGATCGACACCGAGACCGTTCGCGGTGTCATCAGCCGCAGCATCGAAGGCGTGAGTGATCTCAGCGAGGAGCCGGTGACCTCGATGCCGGTGACGCAGGTGCATTCTGCCGAGATGCCCGACGGCCGGCGTGCACTGGTTCGAGTCCGCAGGCCTGGTGTCTCCCGCCAGATCCGTTCGGATGCCCGCCTGTCCGCGTCTGGTGCCACCGCGATGAACCGTGTGATGCCAGAGGCCGGTGGCATGGGGCCGATAGGGTTCGTCGAGCTGATCGTGCGATATGGCCTCGAGGCAACCGACCTCCGCTTCGAGGCCCTCAACGTCGTCGAGCTCGGTCTGATCCTCGAGGAGTCGACCAAGACCGGCCTTCGAGTCGCCCGACCGCTGCCTGGTTGGGTCACGAAGCGGGTCGTCGCGTTCGAGCACTTCGACGGCGTGCCCCTGCAGGGCTACGAGGGAGAGCTTGCGGATCCGGCAGCGGCGATGGAGGCGATCACGACCATCACCCTCGAGTCAGCGCTGGTGCATGGCACCTTCTGGGCCGACCCGAGTGCCTCGCACCTCATGGTGGCGGCGGGGGGCGAGCTGGTCCTCGTCGGCGCCGGCACGGTCGGGCACTTCTCGAACCAGCTCCGCAGAGCCGGCATCACGTTCCTGCGTTCTGTGCTGTCAGGTGACGCGGCGGGACAGGTGGAGGCCATGCGCATCGCGGGAGCCACTCCCGCGGGGATGGACGTGTCCGAGCTCGAGCGCGAGCTCAGCTCAGCCGAGGACCTACAGGTCTCCAGAGTGCTCTTCGGTGGTGAGCAGGGACTCCTGGACGCGCTGGCGGCCACGATACGCATACTGCTCAAGTACGACATCAAGCCGCCGGTCGAGGTTGCCTTGCTGTTGCGGACCGTGTTCGCACTCGATGGGCTGGCCAAGCGCCTCCAACCCGACGGCGGCGGCCTCATGGCGTCGCTTGTGGCGATGCTTCCTCGGTTGCCAGAGCTTCTCGCCGATGCCGAGGACGAGGACTGACCCGGCTCGCGCGTCGCTCGTCCACCAGAGGTCTGGCCAGCATCTGGCAGCGGGGGATGAGATCCACCGCCCTGGCCGGTCACATGGATCGTCGGGCCGGGGCGGAGCCGCCAGCGGGACATCGCCAGGATCAAGTCCCGGTGAAGTTCGGGGGGCGCTTCTCGAGGAATGCCTTGGGTCCCTCTCTGGCATCAGAAGAGGACATGACGACCATCCCGATCTCCATCTCCTTGGCAAATGCGTCCTCTTCGGTCAGCGCCGCGCTGGCGAGCACCGAGTCCTTGATGGCCTTGACGGCAAGGGGGCCGTTGGCGGCAATGCGATCGGCCAGCTCACGAGCCTTGGCAAGCGCCTGGCCAGCGGGCACGACGTAGTTGACGAGCCCGAACTGCTCAGCTCTCTGTGGCGTCAGCGGCGTCCCGCACAAGAGAACCTCCATCGCGATCGCGTAGGGGATCTGCCGGGGAAGCCGCACCGTGGACCCCCCCATCGGAAACAGGCCGCGCTGCACCTCGGTGAGGGCGATCGACGCGCCCTCACCCGCGACGCGCAGGTCACAGGCCTGAATGATCTCCATGCCACCGGCATAGCAGTAGCCCTCTATGGCCGCGATCAGCGGCTTGGCAGTGCGGTACTCCTTCAAGAAGCCCTTGAAGATGACGGTGAAGTCCTCCTTGAGCCGTTCCTCGTAGGGGGTCTCGGTTGGCTTGCCAGCCAGCAACGCGCCAACCAGCCGGTCAAGGTCGGCGCCGGCGGAGAAGTGACCGCCCGCACCGGTGAGGATCGCAGCACGCACGCCTGCGTCGCCGTCGATCATGTCCCACGCATCGGCCAGCCTGCACAACATCTCGGCGTTGAAGGCGTTGCGCTTGTCAGGTCGGTTGAGCGTGACTGTCACGACAGCGCCGTCGCGCTCGACCAGGACTGCTGGATCGGTCATGTGTCTCCTCCGGCTCGGGCCCACCGAGGCTATTGCAGTGCCTGACGGGACGTCAGATCTCAAGGGTTGCACGCGAAAGGTTGAGCCCTCTCCCGGGCCGGGGCCGACGGTTGTCGATAGAGGTAGGCCGTCCTCTGGCGGCTAGCCCAGAACCAGCTCGGCGACCTCGGCGAGCTTGCGCGTGCTGCCAGGCGAGTAGACCAGCAAGGTCGTGACAGGGCTGTCCTTCCAGACCTGCAACCGCTCGCGGATCCGCTCCGGTGGGCCGACCAGGGAGATCGAATCGGCGAACTGATCAGGGACGAGTGCTACGGCCTCGTCTCGGCGACCCTCGAAGAAGGCCTTCTGGATTGCCAGGGCCTCCTGCTCGAAGCCGAAGCGGCTCATGAGCTTGGTGTGGTAGTTCTGGCCCTTGGCGCCCATCCCGCCGATGTAGAAGCCGAGCATCATCTTGACGGGCACCAGGCCGTCCTCGACCTTGTCGCATATGTTCATCTGGACTCCTGCGACCACCTCGAAGCCGGCCTTTGCACTGGTGAGCGAGGCCGCGTAGACGTCCTGGTGGTACGGCGAGTAGTAGAGAGGCAGCCATCCGTCGGCGATCTCGGCGGTCTGCGCGACGTTCTTGGGTCCCTCGGCACCGAGGAAGATCTTGATGTTCCGGCGCAAGGGATGGGTGATGGCCTTGAGAGGCTTTCCGAGACCGACCGAGCCCGGGCCCGTGTAGGGGTGCTGGTAGAACTCGCCGTCGAAGTTCAGTGCCCGCTCGCGCGCGAGCACCCGCCGGATGATCTCGACGTACTCGCGCGTGCGGGCGAGCGGCCTGACCGACGGCTGCCCGTACCATCCCTCCACGACTTGGGGGCCTGACACGCCCAGGCCGAGCTGGAACCGACCGTTGGAGAGGTGATCGAGGGTGATGGCCGCCATAGCGGTCGCGGTAGGTGTGCGCGCGGCGATCTGAACCACCGAGGTGCCGAGCTTGATCTTCGACGTGTGGCCTGCGATCAGGCCCAGCGGGGTCAGTGCATCCGAGCCCCACGCCTCAGCAGTCCACACCGAGTCATAGCCGAGCCGCTCCGCCTCGGCGCTGATCTCGATGATGTTCGGGGGAGGCAGCTGCCCCCAGTACCCCCACATGAGTCCCAGCTCCATGGCGCGAAAGCTACCGGTTGGCAGCCGTGCCGGAGAAGTCCTCAGATCGATCCGGGTCTGGGTAGCGATGCCCGTCGGGTACGAACTGTGGAGCCGGGCCCGCCCACAGCACTCGCCGTGGACGTCGCTTGAGGGCGGGCCCGGGCGGGCGATCGGATCAAACAGGGCGGTACCCGCCAGAGCTGCTCGTAGGGACCTGCCGTGGTGTGTCGACTCGCACCTCGGCGCGTGCTAGCTCCGCCGCAGGAGCCGATCTCGCAACGTGCGGTGCGCGACCCCGTCGAGATGGCCTTGCTCGACCGCCTCGATCCTGACAGCGCGAAGCGCGTCGATCTCGCGATCGTCGAGTGGATCGAGGCCCGAACCCACGACCCAGGCCAGGAGCAGGTCGGCCAGAGCGGGGTTGCGCGCCAGAGCTGGTCCGTGGAGGTAGGTGCCGACCACCTTCCCGCGGCACCTCGAGGCCAGCACCCCTTCGGTCCGGTCACCGTTGCCCACCCCGGCCCGCACGCGTGCCATCGGTCTGGCTCCGGGGCCCAGGTGGGTACGGCTGCCGTGGTTCTCGAAACCGGTCAATGCCGGAAGCCCAAGCTCCTCGACGGGATCTGCGAGGAGCTCGCCCACGGCGCGTGGCTCGCCGCTGCGGACGGTCTCGCAGTCCAAGAGGCCGAGGCCCTCCACGATCCGGTCACCTGAATGGAAGCACCGACCAGCGATCTGCAACCCGGCGCACACCGCGAGCCCGACCGCTCCCGCGTCGATCGCGCGGTGGACCGGCCCGTCAGGGCCGATGGCGCGTGCCGCTTCGATCTGGGGAGCATCCTCACCCCCCCCGAGCAGGTAGATGTCACACGAATCTGGGATTGGATGCCCGGAGGGAACCTCGACCAGCTCGGCGGCCAAGCCCCGCCACCGAAGTCGCTGTGCGAGCACGACGGCGTTGCCACCGTCGCCGTAGGTCCCGAGAAGGTCCGGGAACAACGACGCGATTCGCACCGCGGAGGGGGGGCCTGCTCGGAGGTTCACCCCGAGCCGCCAAGGCGCGCGCTGTCCCCGAGGTTCGCCGTCTCGCTCCTGCCGACCTGGTCGAGGTAGTCCTGGAAGGCGGTGTAGTTGCCTATCAGGTCAATCGGGCCGTCGGCCTGGTCGGCCTCGGTGATGCGGTTGACAGCGTCCTCGAGCGATTCGGCGATGCCGTGCCGGATCTCGGCATACAGCAGGCGTACTCCAAGGTCGTGTCGGCGCTCGCCGGTGGCGGCGACGAACCGGTCTCCGAGCCGTTCATAGGGCACGTCCCACAACCAGGACGGGTCGCGGCCGTCGGCGATGCGCGCGTTGATTGCAGCGATCACAGGACGTGGCGGCGGGGCGAGCATGTCGATGGCCTCGACCCAGCCAGCAGGATTCTTGGCGAGGAACATGCGCACCTCGCGCCCGCGGATGGTTGCTCTCCCGTAGCGGCCAGCGACGCTGGTGACCTCCCTCATCGCGCCGATGGCCCTCTCGACGCCGACTCCCATGCTGTGGGCTGTCGTGGCCACCATCGCGGCGTTGGCGCTGTTGGCTCGACCGGGCAGGGCGAGCGCGAGGGGCCAACGCTGCTCGCCGGGCTCGACGGGGTGGACCTCACCGGCGCTGTCGCCAGCACGAGGTTCCGTGCGGCCGGCCGCAGTGGCATGCACCAGGTCATCGCCATCGAGCCACCAGGCTGGTTCTGGTCGAGCGAAGCCACAGGCGGCACAGCGCCACATCGACGCACCGGGGCCTGCCTCGAACTCGATGCGCCCCGCGCACTGGGGGCACCCGCCTGCATCAAGTGTCCAGCCGAGCCCGGTTCCGACCCACTCGACTGACCGTGCCCGGCTTGCGGCCCAGACGACGAGCGGGTCGTCCGCGCTTGCGATCACCTGCCGGGCATCTTCGTGCGCGAGAGCCCCCCGCCACCGGTCGGCGATCTTGCGCACCTCGTGGCTGCGGTCCAGCTGGTCACGGCTGAGGTTCAGCAGCACCAGCGTCGATGGCCCGACCGAATCGAGCACATGGGGAACCCACCGCTCGTCGACCTCGAGCGCGGCCGTCGCTGTCGGGTTGCTCGGGCCGAGAGCAGCGACCAATCCCGCCGGCATGTTGGCGCCGAGCGAGTTCGACACGACAGGGCCCACCTTGTTGAGCGCGGCTGCCAGCAGGTGGGTGGTCGTGGTCTTGCCGTTCGTGCCGCTGATCAGCACGACCTGCCGGCTCCTTGTGAGCCGGCCGAGGAGTGTCGGATCGATCGCCAGCGAGACGCGCCCGCCGATGACGCTTCCGGTTCCGAGCTTGGCCAGCCTGGACGCGCCTGCGACTGCTCGCCCGGCTCCGATGGCGATGCGACTGCGAATGGGGAGAGTGGCCAAGGGGTTGGATGCTACCGGGGTCGCGCCTGGTGGGAGCCGGGGCGCGTCACCAGGTGGCTCACCCACGCGCCGGACACGCTCGGCTCGCTCAGGTTCGTGCAGCTGACCTTCCTGTAACGGTTTGCCAGGGAAGGGAATAGGCCATATGGCCTAAGGGTTCGCTTCCCTGGGGCCGAAGAAGAACCAGCGGCGAAGACAGACGAGTCACGAGGAAGAAGATGAGCGAGCCAAGATCCGAGTCAAGGTCCGAGCAGGGGCCCGAACCAAGGTCCTTGAGTGACCACAAAGCCGCTTATGCCGCATGGCGAGAACGCATGAAGAGCGGCCCGCAGTCGAACAGGTTGATAGACCTGACCCACAGCGCCCCGCCAGAAGCGCCGCTCACTGACGAGTGGAGCCTGGATCGGCTCTTCGGCCCATCCGAAGCCGGCGACGACACGTTGCTCGACGAGCTCGCCGGCTGACCTGCCTGAGCCTACCGGCAGTCATGCCGGGCGAGGTCCTGGCGGGCGAGGTCCTGGCGGGCAAGGTCCTGGTGGGCGGGGTCCTGACGGGCAAGGTCCTGGTGGGCAAGGTCCTGGTGGGCAGGGTCCTGGCGGGCGAGGTCCTGGCGGGCGGGGTCGGGCGTGGAGATCGTGGCGGCGCGCACCCCGGTGTTGGTTAGCGTGTGAGCCGTGGTCGATGAGAGCGGTCGCCAGCTCAAGCCGTCGATAGTGATCCTCAACACCGGGGACGGCAAGGGTAAGTCATCGGCCGCGTTCGGCGTGATGCTGCGAGCATGGGCTCGCGGGTGGCGGGTTGGCGTCGTGCAGTGCCTCAAGAGCGGCGAGTGGAACACGGGCGAGCACAGGGCGGCACTCGAGCTGGGCATCGACTGGTTCGAGATGGGTGACGGCTTCACCTGGGACTCCAAGGACATCGACGAGACGGCACGGTTGGGTCAGCAAGCATGGGCCAAGGCCCGGGACCTGATGGCATCCGGTGACTACGAGCTTGTGATAATCGACGAGCTCACCTACGCGATCAACTTCGGTTGGGTCCCGGTGCAAGAGGTCGTTGCGGGTGTGCAGGCCCGCGCGGCCAAGACCAACGTGATCATCACCGGCCGGGATGCCCCACCTGAGCTCATCGATGTGGCCGACACCGTCACCGAGATGCGCAACGTGAAGCACGCATATGACCAAGGCGTTCGCGCCCGGCGCGGCATCGAGTACTGACCAGGTTGACGCCTGGTGTCCCTGTGTGGTCTTCTCGGGTCAGACCAAAGACGTTGCCACAGGGGGAAGCCGGTCCAAGTCCGGCGCTGACCCGCAACCGTAGGTGGACGCGAACAGGGCGAGCCGGCCATGCCGGACCCCAGTGCGGTGTCCACGAGCCGGAGCACCCTGGCAGGGTCATTCGACGACAGCCTGTCGTGGACCTGCAGGCGTCGGTCAGCTTTCGGGACCGGCGCAACAACCGGAGAGGATCCGCCGTGCCCGAGACTTCCTGCCAGCTTCGCCGGAACGTCATCGACGGCGCGGGCCGCCGTTCGGGGCGCCGTTCGGGCCGACGCACGCCCAGGCTGCACGGGCGACCCATGATGCTCGTCGCCGCGGCGTTCGCATCCACGCTGGCGTGGTCGGGCCTCGTCGGTGCCGGACCCATGGGTGAGAGCTGTGCGGTTGCACAAGGTCAGGTTCGGGTGTGGATCGTCGTCG
>JAHFUU010000203.1 GCA_023264915.1 Microthrixaceae bacterium
GGCCGCGGAATCGTCCCGGGGCCAGTGCCAGCATCGGCCCCCTGTGGTGGATCGCTCGCGCTGGGGCTGTCCCTGACCGCCGAGATGCCGTGGTCCTTCCACTCCCATATGAATCCGCCCTGTAGACCGGGGTGGCTCTCGATCGCGTTCCAGTAGTCTGCAAGGCTCCCGTTCGAGTTGCCCATCGCGTGTGAGTACTCGCACATGATGAGGGGGCGGCGGCGATCACCGCGTTCGGGCGCGTTGTCTGACCACTCGATGATCGAATCGATCGAGGGGTACATCGGGCACACCAGATCGGTGCAGGGTGCATCCGCGTGCAGATCGTCCATCACAGCGCCCTCATAGTGAAGCGGGCGAGTGCGGTCATTGCGACGGATCCATGCGGCGAGTGCATCATGCGCTTCGCCGTACCCGCTCTCGTTGCCAAGGGACCAGGCCACGATGCAGGCATGGTTCTTGTCACGCTCGACCATCCGGGCTCCACGCTCGATGATCGCCGTCCTGTACCTGGGGTCCCGACAGAGGTCGAAGATGAACGCATGGCTCTCGACGTTCGCCTCGTCGATCACATACAGGCCCAACTCGTCACACAGGTCATAGAAGCGGTCGTCGTTGGGGTAATGAGCACAGCGCACAGCGTTCAGGTTGTGCCGCTTCATGAGCTCGAGGTCCGCTCGCATGTCCTCCACCGCGACGGCCTTCCCGGTGTCGGGGCTGTGATCGTGTCGGTTCACTCCGTGGATCAGCACGGGTCTTCCGTTGATCTGAAGCTCGCGTCGCGCCACCTCGACGGACCGGAACCCGACACGCTGTGCCACAACCTCTGACAGCTCACCTCCCGGGTCGATCAGGTGGACCAGAACTCGGTAGAGGGTTGGTGACTCTGCTGACCAAGGCTTGATCCGTCGGGCGGGAAGATGGCCGCGCACGACATGTCCCGAGAACAGGTAGGGGCGGGTGTCGACCGGCACCGCTTGCTGGCTGACCGACCCCGGGACCGGTTTGCCCGCGATGGTCTCGAGCTCGACACGAACCGACCAACCCTCGGTCCGGGCCGCATCGTCCATGAAGCCGACCTGTACCTTGAAGTGCAGGGCACCTCGCTCGTCGATCGGATCCCACCGGGCATCCATCCGGGCATCCGCGATGCGCGCCGGGCCAGGTGAGTACATGTACACGGGCCGGTGCAAGCCCGCCATCCACCAGTGATCCTGATCCTCGACGTAGCTGGCGTCTGACCACCTGATCACCGCACAGCAGAGCGTGAGGGACCGACCTGGCCGAGCGAGATGGGTGATGTCGAACTCGGAGGGCAACCTCGAGTCCTTGCCCATCCCCACTGCGACACCGTCCACCCACACCGCAAGGACGCTCTCAGCACCGCCGACGTTCAGGATCACCTGACGTCCGCGCCGCACGAGGGGACCGTCACCTCCTTGCGGTACACCCCAGTCGGGTTGGCGTCGGGTACCTCTGGCGGCTGGAGGTCGAAGGGCATGAAGATGTTCGTGTAGTGCGGCCTGTCCCAGCCCTGCACAGTCCAGTTGCCCGGCACTGCTATCTGGTCCCAACCCGAGTCGTCGGTGCGAGGATCCACATCGCTGAGCGGCACGTCCTCTGGCCTGTCATAGAACGCGAACCGCCAAGTCCCATCGAGGGATGAGAACCAAGGAGACGATGATCGTGCCCCTGCCTCGGTCACCGCCGGCGTCGTGAGTCGCGCGGTGTCCACGTCGGGGCACGGCACGAGGGGGCTGCGCATGGGCAGCCGGTTGAGCGACACCAGCTGGGGGTCGCGCCAGATTGCCCTGTCGCCCAGCAAGCTCGACGTGTGCTGGCGATCCAGTTCCATGGCTCCTCTCAGGTGGGCGGCCGGACGAACTTCATCGGGCACACTCGGTCCCGAACCTCCCGGCCAGCCACTTGCCGGGTCGGGGCGCGGGGTCTTTAGGGGATCCACCAAGCATCGATGTCGTCCTTTGGCCAGTCCGGCGGGGGTTCGCTGAGCGGCTCTTCGCCCTTGGCCAGCTGGAGCATCTCGACCGCGTCAGCGGGTGTGATGATCTGAAGTCGAGCCGGCAGGTCGTGGTCACGGGTGTGCTTGTAGGCACGGACCTCGTTGGTCACCAGGTACTTGACCGGCTCGTACAGGATCGCGTGGGCGAGCACGTCAGCTCGTTCATCGCCAAGCTGCTGGTCGGCCTCATAGGACTGGGCGAGGCTTGCCAGGTCCTTCTCAGAGGGTGCGTCGTCATAGGAGTCGATGATGGCCATCAGGCTCACGACCCAACCGCCGATGCCGTCATGGGGCAGTGAGTCACGCACGGATCTGGTCGTGCACAGGTACCACCCGCTGCGATCGATCTCGCCATAGAGGCGAAGCTTCGCGGCGTCGACCAGCCTGGATCGGCGCACCTCGTCAGGCTCGGAACTTGGTTGCCACTTGCCGTCGAGCGCGGTGACCATGTCTGCCATGACGCCTCGGTCGGCCAGGACGAACGTCGAAACCGAGTACGGATGCGGTGTGGTCATCTACCTCTCCTGGGTTGGTCCGGTGGGACGAGACCGCCCCGCACGCACCAGCGTAGGCGTCCAGGAACACCCCGATCCCGATGGCAGGCTCAGTCCTGATCTGGCCGCCTGAGGTTGGCGGCGCGCCGGAGACCGGCAGGCTGGGGCACTAACCTTCGGCCATGTCGCAACGCTCCGGGCCCCGAGGACAACAGCTCGGGGCTTGCCCACCAGGGCGGCGGGCGGCTCATGGGGGGCCGCTTCCACACGACCAGATCCCTTCGCCGGGGTCACCTCGCGACCTCGCAGGGTCTGCTGAGCGCCCGCTGTGCCCCCAGCAGTCGAGGGGTCGACCATCCCCACGCAGTCCCAAGACCCCTCGGGCAGGGGCGGAGCCCCGCTAGCCGTGGCAGCCGAGCTGGGCATCCCCGATGTCGAGGACGCCACCGAGATCGGTCGAGGTGGCTTCGGCGTCGTCTACAAGGCGCACCAGGCGCGATTTGACCGCACAGTCGCGGTCAAGGTGCTCGAGCAGGCCCAGCTGGATGAAGCGGGCCGGCAACGCTTCGAGCGCGAGTGCAAGGCGTTGGGCGCGCTCTCGGGCCACCCGAACGTGGTCACGATCTATGACTCAGGCTTCACGCCGTCAGCCGGCTGGCCGTACCTCGTGCTCGAGTACCTTCCTGACGGCTCGCTCGGTGATCGAATAGAGCGCGACGGACCCTTTGACATCGACACAGGCACCGAGGTGATCATCAAGATCGCCGGAGCTCTCGAGACGGCGCATCGCATGGGCGTGCTGCACAGGGACATGAAGCCCGAGAACATCCTTCTCGGCCCCTACGACGAGCCCAAGCTGGGTGACTTCGGGATCGCCCGGGTCCAGGGCTCGACGATGACCGCCACGTCGACCACCTGGGGAAGCCCGGCCCACGCCGCGCCAGAGATAATCGAGGGAAAGGGCGCCACCGTCAAGACCGACCTGTACTCGCTCGGGTCCACCCTTTACGTTTTGCTGTCGGGCCGGCTGGCCTTCCAGCGCGAGACCGACGAGTCGATCATCCCTGTCCTCGCACGCATCGCCACCGAGGCCCCGCCGGACCTGAGACCCGTCGGGGTGCCCGACCCGGTCTGGGCGGTGGTGGCCAAGTCGATGGTCAAGGATCCGACCCTGCGGTACGCCACGGCGATGGAGCTCGGTGCGAACCTCCAGGCGGCCCGCGAGGCACTCGGGCTGGCGCGAGTCGAGATGCGGATCAAGGGTGAGCACACGACCAAGCGGGCACCGGTGACGCGCTCAGGCGCAGTCCAAGTCCACACACCCCCGCCCGTGCCTGCACCCGTCTACAACACCCAGTCGGGTTACAGCCCACCCCCGTCATACCCACCCGTGCACCCGCAGGCCCCCACATACGGAGGGTCCTTTGCCCCACCGCCGGCAGCGGCCCCGATGGCCCCCGCCGCGGCTCCTGTCGAGCAAGGCACGACGAGCTCCGCCGTCTGGTACGCCGCCATCGCCATCCTCGTGGTCGCACTGATCGCAGCGGTGGTGATCATCGTCCTCGCGACCCGAGGCAAGGTCAAGCCGCCTCCCTCAACCGCGCCAAGGGCCACCGGCACCATCGCACCCACCACGCTCAAGCGCGGCCTCCTCAACCCAAAGGACATCCCGGGCTCCACCGAGTGGACCGTGGCCTCGGACTTCGGCGGCTTCGACGGCTTCGGCTTCCTCGATCCGTGCGGCACGGGTCTTGACACCAACGCCGTCGCCCAGCAGCAGTACGGCCTGTTCGTGGGGCGTACCACCGAGGGGAAGGACGGCCGGATCTTCAACGCGGTAGCCGAGCTCAGATCCGAGGAGGACGCCAAGTCCTTCATGGCGAGGCTCCCCAAGGCGGCCGACTGCGAGAGCTGGGTCGACGATCAAGGCAGCGAGCACCACATCGTCGCCCAGAAGATCGATTCGCCAGCGGGTGAGGATCCGCTTCTGTTCGAGGACATAACGAAGGTCAACGACAAGACCTACGACGCCGACTACGCGTTCTGGAGAAGCGGTCGTTTCGTCGGTTTCATCAGCAACCTCACCGAGAACCCCAACGACAAGAGCTTCTCGGAGGATCTGCTCGGGCTCGGCGCGGACCAGCTGGACAAGGCCACACGCTGACTCGCATCCGGGCGGGGCCCAGATCGACCGTTCGTCCTGATCGCGGTGAGCTCATCGAGCCCCGCGGCGGCATCGAAGCTGGGATCAGACCCGGTTCGCCCTCGCGGGCACCGTCTTGGCCATAGACTTCGTGACCGGTCGGGCTGAGGTTGCCGTGGCTCTTTCGAGGAGGCTGAACCTGATGAGCATCGACGAGTATCACCTCCAAGCCCGACCCGGGTCGGGGATCCTGATCCGCACGGCTTCGGCCATCGTGCTGGTCGGCGATGGCCCCAACGCCCGCGGCGAGGTCGCAGACTCGATCATCGCCGCCTGTTCGGACAGCGGATCCTCCGCAACCGGCGTCGATCTGGTCGCCGAGATCGCGCAACTCGTCACCATCGACAGCGAGACACCGGACGTGTGCGTCCTTGCTCCGACCGACACCGAGCTTGCAGTCTTGCTCAAGGGCGGGGTGACCGCGGTCCTCGTCGAGGACGGTGGCAACGAGAGGACGTTCTCAGGTGCGTTCTCCCCCGACGATGTTCCCGCGTCGATCCTCCTCGGCTTCAAGGAGCTGTCAGTCACCGCGGGGCCAGTGGTTCCGTCGCCGGCCGATGACCGGTTGAACCTCCTGGCCGGCTCGACTCCTGCCTGTGGCCTTCGCCTCGTGGCCCAGTCAGAGGTCGCCACCACCCCCGAGGATCGAGGTGCGCCGACCGCCGCGGCGGCAGAGCAAGCACCCGCCGCACCAACCGAGCTTGCTGGTGTCTCGACCGGCGAGGCACCACCCTCGATCGAGGGACCCGGCAAGGTCGAGCCCGGTCTCGCTCCGGCCGCGGCCTCAAGCGGCACCGGACTTCCCAGCGCGCCTGGCATCCCGCCCATCCCGCCACCACCGGGCATGCCGCCGCCACCTGCTCCTGGTGCGCCACCCATCCC
>JAHFUU010000204.1 GCA_023264915.1 Microthrixaceae bacterium
CCAAGACCGCGACCAAGACCGCGACCGCGACCAAGACCGCGACCGCGACCAAGACCGCGACCAAGACCGCGACCAAGACCGCGACCGCGACCAAGACCGCGACCGCGACCAAGACCGCGACCAAGAAGGCGCCGACCAGGAAGGCTCCATCCAAGAAGGCTCCCGCCGCTGAACACAGGGCGACACCGAGGCCCTTGGCAACAGCCAAGCCACCGTCGAGACCTGCCCTGAAGAAGACGCCCTTTGACAAGAAGTTCCTCGATGCCCAGCGGCAGCTCCTGCTGGCAGAGCGTGCCACCTACACCCAGCAGGCCGACGCCCTTCAGGCCGAGGCCGACGCCCTCGCTGCCGAGCGCGAGCCCGGTGACGTGCAGTTCGACGAGGAATCTGGCGAGGGTGACACGATGGCTGTCGAGCGCGACTTCGATCTTGCGCTGTCGGCCCAGGCGCGGGCCAACATCGAAGACATCGATGTGGCGCTCGAGAAGATCCGCAAGGGTGTGTACGGCATATGCGAGGTCTCGGGCCTGGCGATCCCGAAGGAGCGCCTGAAGGTCATACCCTGGACACGTGTCCGAGTCGAGTACAAGGTCGGCGGCTTCTCCTGACCGGCGCGCACCCGAACCTCGCTGGGCGATGCTCGGCGGGATCGCGGTCGCAGTCGTCGCCTTGGACCAGCTCTCCAAGAGCTGGGTCCTGCGCGAGCTGAGCACTCACGACGTCGATCTGTTCTGGAGTTCCCGGCTGCGCCTCACGTTCAACAAGGGGATCGCCTTCTCTATGGGCGGCGACAAGGGTCAGGTGATATCGCTGATCGCCCTCGTCGTGGTGGGTTTCGTCCTTTTCACCGAGAGGAGCAACCCGACGCGCACGGGTGCGGTTGCGAGGGGCCTGATCGTCGGGGGTGCCGCGGGCAACCTCGCTGACAGGATGTTCCGTGACGGCGCCGGCTTCATGTCCGGACGGGTCGTCGATTTCATCGACCTCGATTGGTGGCCGGTCTTCAACCTCGCCGACTCGGCGGTGGTCGTCGGCTGCGGGCTGCTGGTCTTCAGCATCTTGTTCCAGGCCCCGTCGGACACTCGCGCGGTGGGCGATCCGGCAGACGGGCGCGACGCTGCTCGCGCTGCCTCCCAGGGTGAACAAGCCCGGGACTGAGCCCGAGGCTCCCCGCGAGACGATCCCCGCCTCCCTGGAGGGGGAGCGCCTTGACCGCTTCGTGGCGATGATCACCGGTTGCAGTAGAGCCGAGGCAGCCCAGACGGTCAGCTCCGGGCTGGTGCGGGTGAACGGAGACGCGGTGACTGCTCGGGCTCGCCGCTTGAGCGAGGGTGACGTCGTCGCGGTTGATGGTGTGCAGCGGGCACCCGCGCCTGAAGCCCGACCGGATCCGACCGTGCTGGTCGACGTCGTGTACGAGGATCCCGACGTGCTCGTGATCGAGAAGCCCGCAGGCTTGGTCGTGCATCCCGGTGCGGGGCACCTTCAGGGCACCCTTGTGGACGGTCTGCTTGCCGGGTATCCCGATCTCGGGACCGTGGATTGGCCAGACCCGGTCCGGCCAGGTGTGGTTCACCGGCTCGACCGCGACACGTCGGGCCTGTTGATGGTCGCCCGCACCGCTGCGGCCTTCGAGTCCCTCACGGGCCAGCTCGCTTCGCACAGCGTCGAGCGCACCTACCGTGCCCTGGTGTGGGGCTCCTTCGACACCGCTGCGGGCCAGATCGATGCGCCTGTCGGCCGATCCACACGTGATCCGACCCGGATGACCGTGAAGGTCGGGGGCAAGCCTGCCAGGACCTCATACACGGTCGATCGGGTGTACGCAGATCCGGTGGTCAGCCTCGTGTCGTGCCGGCTCTTCACGGGCCGCACCCACCAGATCCGGGTGCACATGTCCTCGATCGGCCACCCGGTGCTGGGCGATGCCCGCTACGGAGGGGCACGCGCGGCACTACGGTCGCCGCGCATGTTCCTGCACGCCGCGACCCTCGGCTTCGAGCACCCGCTCACCGGCGAGGCGATGAGCTTCACATCTCAGCTGCCGGGCGACCTCGTCGAGGTCCTCTCGAGGGTGTCGTGAGGGCCAGGTGGCTGCCGTCCCGGTGGGCGACCCCGACCCCGTTCAGGGTGCGATCACAGATCCGTGCTCGGGCCAGGGCGACTCGCCCCGCGCCATGGTGACGATCTCGGCGAGGGTCATCTGATCGAGGTAGTGCCTGATGTGCTCACCGACCTCTCCCCAGATCGCGAGCAGCACGCACTGGCCCTCGTGGTCACACGCCCCGTCCTGGTGGGGCTCGCCGAACTCGCCGGCGACGAGGGGGCCCTCGACGGCTCCGAGGATGTCGGCGAGGGTCACCTCTGCCGGTGACCTGGCGAGCACGTACCCTCCACCGACACCTCTCTTGGATCGCACCAAGCCTGCCCCCTTGAGGGCCAGGAGGATCTGCTCGAGGTAAGGCTGGGGCAGCCCGGTGCGCTCGGCTACGTCTCGCACCGAGATGGGTCCGTCGTGCGCGGCGTGCAGCGCCAGGGACAGCAGCGCCCGGCACGCGTAGTCACCCCTGGTGGATACCTTCACGCGCCGTGTCCACCCCGGAAGTGCCTCCAGATCATCCCGGCTCATGCTAAGGCCCCGCATCACCTCTCACCGAACGAGGGGCCCTGCGGAGCACCAGCGTCGTGCCTGCCTCCACGGCAAGGTGAGAAAACGACCACGAAAGCTTCTCATCCCAGCGGGCAGGCCGATAGGGTCGGGCTGAGGGCGAAAGGATCCCGGGTGGACGAACAACCGCTCGTGCCCGACTATTCGGGCGCATGTGTCTGCAACATCGTCCCGGCCCTGCTCGATCCCGCTTGCCGAGTCCCGGGTTGGCTGCCGGCCGGCGTTGGTGACGCGGACCAGGTCGTCCTGTTCGTCATCGACGGCCTCGGCTGGTGCCAGCTCCAGCAGAGGCTGTCGCTGATGCCGACCCTGGCTGCGATGGAGGGTGGCCCGATCTCGACTGTGGCTCCGTCGACCACCTCCACGGCGCTCACGTCCATCACGACAGGGCTCACGCCCGGACTGCATGGCGTGATCGGCTACCGGATGGACGTTGACGGCGAGGTGCTCAACGTCTTGCGGTGGACGGTCGCCAACCGCGATGCCCGCGACCTGATCGCGCCCGAGAAGATCCAACCGGCGAGGCCCTTCCTCGAGCAGCGGCCCCCGGTCATCACCCGAACCGAGTTCATCAAGTCGGGTTTCACTCACGCGCACCTCGACGGTGCCAGGATCCACGGCTACCGCGTCACCTCGACGATCGTCGCCGAGGCCAAGCGCCTGCTGCGGGCCAGCGAGCCGTTCGTGTACTGCTACTACGAGGGAATCGACAAGGTTGCCCACGAGTTCGGGCTCGAGGACCACTACGAGGCAGAGCTGCGCGCGACCGATCACCTCGTGGCCGACCTGATCGAGGCGTTGCCGCGACACGCCACCTTGTTGGTGGTGGCCGATCACGGGCAGGTGGACGTCGGCAAGAGGATCGAGCGCATCAACCCCGACGTGCTGGCTCTGACCTCGATGCTGTCAGGCGAAGGTCGGTTCCGGTGGCTGCACGCACGAGCTGGCCGGGCCGACCAGCTGATCGAGGTGGCCTCGGCGCGACACGGCGACACGGCCTGGGTGTTGAGCCGGGACGAGATCATCGAGGCCGGATGGTTCGGTCCCACGGTTGCTGCCGCGGTCCGCCAGAGGCTCGGGGACGTCGCACTGGTCGCGCGCGATCCCGTCGCGTTCTTCGACCCTGACGACACCGGCCCGTACGTGATGCTCGCGCGCCACGGTTCACTGACCGAAGACGAGATGCTGGTGCCTCTGCTCGCCGCCAGGTCCTGACCGTTGCCGAACGTGAGGCAGGGCCCCGCTGGGGTCCTCCCGCTAAGATCCGCTGGTCATGTCTGACCCAACACAGTCCGACCCAACACAGTCCGATCCGACACAGTCCAACCCGACACAGTCCGACCCGACACAGTCCAACCCGACACAGTCCGACCCGACACAGTCCAACCCGATCGAGCACGGCGAGCTGATCGTACCGGTGATGGCCGAGCCGTCACCGGGCGAGGAAGCAACCGACGGCGACCGCGAGATGGTCTCTGAACCGGCCAAGGTGATGAGGATCGGCTCGATGATCAAGCAGCTCCTCGAAGAGGTGCACAGCACCGAGCTGGACGAGCCGGGCAGGACACGGTTGCGCGACATCTACCACAAGTCCGTCGACGAGCTGGGCTCGGCTCTCTCACCTGACCTGCGCGAAGAGCTCGAGCGGCTTGCACCTCTGTTCAGCGAGGAGGGCTCGCCACCCACCGATGTCGAGCTGCGCATCGCGCAGGCCCAGCTCGTGGGGTGGCTCGAGGGTCTGTTCCACGGGATCCAGGCCACCCTGTTCGCCCAGCAGATGGCCGCTCGGCAACAGCTCGAGAAGATGCGCGGGCAGCTGCCCCAGGGTTCGGGCCAGTCGGCGCCGGGCACCTACCTCTGACCCCGCGCCATGTGGCGGCGCTTCATCTACACGACGCTCGGCGCGCTGGCTGGCTACGGGCTCGGCGCGATCGCGGGGATGACCGCATTTGCGGCCATCTACGGGAACAGGTCCATCTCAATCCTCGAGGAGGGCAACCGCAACCGGTTGGCCTTCATATGTGCCTCGGCCGCGGCAGTCCTCGGGGGGTTGGTGGGTTGGTGGCGGTCCTACGGCGACGAGGTGGTGAAGGCGACCGGCGAGGGCCCTGAAGCCGATTCCCCGACGACGCAGAACCAGAGCGCGTCGAGCCGCACCTCATCAGAGGGCGCATCGGGAACCGGAACCTCCGCCGGTGAAACGGCGCAGGAGCTCGGCGCGGGTGACGGCGACCCCGCGGCTGGGGGCACACCACCAAGCGGCACCGTGGCTGGAGATGCCGTGGCTGGAGATGCCGTGGCTGGAGATGCCGCGGCTGGCGATGCCGCGGCTGGAGATGCTGCGGCAGAGGGCACCGCGGCCAGAGGCATCGGCGGCAGCGGGTGATCCGGGCGGCCAGTTAGGGTTGGCCGGTGCCCTACGCCGACCGCCGGGTGACTCCTCTCTGGCTGTCCCATCACTACCCCGAGGACTACGACCGCTGCGTGCGCGTCGGCAAGACCCACCTGTGTCGCCGGTGCATGGCCCTGTACCCGGTGGCGGTCGCTGTCATGCTTGCGGGCCTCCTGGCCGGCCCAGGGTTCAGCAACGAGGGTTGGGTGGCCGCGGCGACCTTGCTGGTGCTTCCCCTCCCCGCGGTAGGCGAGCTCGTCCTCGAGCACCTCGGGGTCCTGAGCTACAAGCCTGCCCGCCAGGTCGGGACGACGCTGCTCGCTGGTGCGGGCTTGGGCCTGGGGTTCGCGCGATATCTCCGTCACCCGTCAGATCTGTTGTTCTGGGGTGTGGTCGCAACGTACGGAGGCATCTGCCTTGCGGCAGTGCTCACAGGCCGCCGCGATCCCCGCATGCCCGACGACGAACCAGTCGCCGGGTAGCGTCCCCGTTCCTGGCTCACGAAGTCACTGCTCGGGAACCGA
>JAHFUU010000205.1 GCA_023264915.1 Microthrixaceae bacterium
CTGTTGTTCTTCGGGCCGAACGTGACCGCGTGATCGGCGTGGCCCACGCCGGCTGGCGGGGTCTCGTGGCCGGAGTCATCGAGGAAGCCGTGGGAGCGATGGAGGCACTCGGCGCGAAGGCGGTGACTGCCTCGGTCGGACCCTGCATCCACCGCGAGTGCTACGAGTTCGGCATCGACGACCTGGCAGCCGTCGCAGCCCGGTGCGGCGATTCGGTCCGTGCGACGACTCGCGACGGGCGCGGCGCCTTGGATCTGGTGGAAGGTGTGCGGGTGGCTGTCGAGCGTGCCGGCGCAACCTTCTGCGGCGCAGACCCCTCATGTACGGCCTGTGAGCCAGCCCGGTACTTCTCACACCGCGCCCGGCGCGAGCCGGAGCGGATGGCCACGGTGGTCTGGTTGGAACCATGACCGCACATGACGACGACGTCACCCAGGCACCGACTCCTGGCCAGGTTGCCGAACGCGCGGCAGCCGTGCGTGAGCGCATCAGGGGCGCCGGAGGCGACCCCGGCACGGTGACCGTCGTCGCGGTGACCAAGGCCCACGATGTCAGCTACGTGCGGGCAGCTCTGGCCGCGGGCCTCTTTGACATCGGGGAGAACTACGCCAACGAGCTGACCGGCAAGCACGGCGCGCTGACCGGCGCGGAGCTCTCGCAGGCCCGTTTCCACTTCGTCGGCCGCCTCCAGCGCAACAAGGTCAGGGTGCTCGCCCCTGTCGTGGCGCTCTGGCAGACGGTGGACAGGGTCGAGGTCGGCCAGGAGATCGCCAAGCGTGCGCCGGGGGCCGCTGTTCTGGTGCAGGTCAACTCCACATGCGAGCCCAACAAGGGCGGGTGTGACCCGGCGTTCACTCCCGAGTTGGTCGATCGCCTTCGCGAGCTGGGCCTCGACGTCCGCGGCCTCATGACGGTGGGCAAGGTGTCAGACGCCGCAGCCACCGCGGCGGCCTTCGCCCGAACAGCAAGGATCGCAGACGACCTCGACCTGAAGGAGAGGTCCATGGGCATGTCCGACGACATCGAGATCGCGGTCGCCGAGGGGACGACGATGGTGCGCGTCGGAAGGGACCTGTTCGGTCCCAGATCCCTGAGTAGCCCCGACCGGCACTGACCTGCTCCCCATCCCCGGCGGGCTCCCTGGCGGTCGCGCCGGAACCTACGGGGGCTGCGCCCCCGACGCACGGCCTTCAGCCGTGCTCCCCATCCCCGGCGGTCGCGCCGCCGCACCAGATTGTCGATGCGTGCTCGGCAAGCGCCTAGAGTAGGCAGGTTCGCGTGCCGCTCAGCGGTGGTTCGCGCGTGCTTCGGCCAGGAGGAAACATGCCGTCGTTTTGGCGAAAGACCATGCTCTATCTGGGCTTGGGTCCCGACGACGAATACGAGGAGTACGACGTCGACGACGGATACGACGCCGAGCCCGGCCGCGGCTCGGCCCGGCCTGCCCCTCGCCAGGCCGGCACGCCACGGCCGGCGACGGTGTCGGCCAAGGCCCCGCCGGCCAAGGTTGCGACGTCACCCGCTTCCCGGCCCACCGCGCCCAGGCCAGCCAAGGCCGCTCCGCGGCCGGCCACCCAGCCGGCCCGCCCAAAGCCCCCTGCCCCCTCAGCGCCGCCACCACCTGCGGATCGCCCGAAGGTCCGAGCCTCTACGGCGAAGCCACCTCCCCCTTCGCGCGCTGCCCCCCCGCCTCCCGCCAAGGCCAGGCCCTCTGCCAAGCCGGCACCCAAGCCGGCACCCAAGCCGGTACCCAAGCCGGTACCCAAGGCGGTACCCAAGGCGGCGCCGAAGCCTCCTGCCAAGCCGGCCCGGCCGGCACCCAAGCCCGCTCGCCCCGCTCCTCCGCCCCCAGAGCCGGCCGAGGTCCCAGCCGCCAGGGCCGCCGCCGAACCCGCAGCGCCCAAGCCGAGGCCGGTGGTCCGCGCGGTGCCCGCCAACTCCAAGCCGCACATCATCACCCCACGTGGCTTCGACGATGCCCAAGAGGTGGCCGACAAGTTCAAGGGCAAGCAGCCCGTCGTCATGGACCTGCGCATGGCGGACGGGAAGCTCGCTCGCCGCTTCCTCGACTTCTCAAGCGGCGTCTGCTACGGGCTCGGAGGGGGCATGGAGAAGGTGGGAGCCAAGGTCTACCTCCTGGTGCCCGAAGACGTCGAGGTCTCAGCCGACGAGCGCCGGCGCCTCCATGATCGAGGGCTCGCCGACTGAGGTGCCTCGGGCAGACGGCCACCACCCAGGTTCCGAGCGAACAACCGACCCAATCCTCTGACCGGAGATGTGATGATCACGACCATCTTCTGTGCCGCCTTCAGCATCTACATCCTGATCCTGTTGGCTCGTGCCATCTTCAGCTGGATACCCGTCGATCCCCAGAGCCCCTGGCAGGCGATCAGCTCGTTCTGCTTCCGAGCGACCGAGCCGCTGCTCGCACCGGTTCGCAGCATCATCCCAGTCGTGCAGCTGGGAGGGATGGGTCTCGACCTGTCGTTCATGGTCGTGTTCTTCGTGCTCGTGTTCGTGTGGCAGATCCTGTGCTGAGCACCAGGCCAGGTGACGGGGCACCATCACCGCTGCCGGGCGAACCGGTGGCTAATGTCGGCTGGCATGACCGAACCTCCCCAGTTGCTCGCCAACGTCGAGTTCGAAATCGTCAAGAAGGGCTATGACCCCGAACAGGTCGACAACTACCTCAAGCTGATAGATCGGCAGGTCAGCCAGCTCAAAGACACTGCGCGCCAGGCTGTCGAGCAGGCCGAGGTGGCTCACGCCCGTTCAGCCGAGGCCCAACGCGAGAAGGCGACCTACCTCGCCGAGGTTCAGCAAGCCAAGGCAGACCTCGAGGCAGCTCGGGCCGAGGGCCGGGCCAGACCCGCAGAAGGCGGTGAAGACGATGGCACAGAGGCGCTCAAGAAGATGCTGCTGCTCGCCCAGCGCACAGCTGACAGCCACGTCGAGGAGGCCCAGGCATCTGCGAAGAACATCGCCGCCGACGCGCGGACCAAAGCCGCCGAGATCGTCGCCGGTGCAGAGACCCGTGCAGAGCGGCTGCTGATCGAGGCCCAGAAGGTGTCAGATGAGCTCGTGCGTGAGCGCTCTGACCATCTGGCCACCACCGTGGCCGAGCTCGAACGCCGTCGCGATCTCCTGCGCGCTGACTCAGAGGTGCTCGAGAGCTACCTCACCGAGCACCGAGAGCGCCTGAAAGAGGGGGTGTCGGTCCTGTCGGCCCTGCTGAGCGACCACGACGGGATCAGGGCAGACCCGATACCGGCGCTGAGCGCAGAGCCCCAACCCGCGGCGCCGATGCCGCCTGCCCCCGCACCGGTCGTGCCTTCCGTCGATGACCTCACGCCCGACCCGACAGCACTCAACGCGACAGCGCCGGGACCGGCGGGTCCTTCCTCGGCCAGCCCCATCGCCGGTAGCTCGGTGACGGGTCGCTCAGGTCAGGTCCGTTCCATCCCTGCTGGCTCCACCACGCCGGCAGCCCCTCCAGGGCCTCGGGACCAACGCCGTCCAGAGCAGCGCTCCGGCGGCATCAAGGGACCGTCCGGTGCTGGCCCGCTCGGCTCGACAGCGAGGTCCCGCGCCGATGCTCGGCCTCCGGGCACCGGCACCGCCGGCGGCTCGCCAACGGTGGTCCGCGTGTCTTCCAGCGTGGTGCCACCGCTCGAGCCCGACGAGCCTGACGCCCCGACTGCCGCCCGCATCCCTGACTTGATCGAGACACCGCGCGAGCTCCGTGACCACATCGGTCCCGACGGTGGGCCGCCCACCATGCAACTCGACGCCTCCGAGCAACAGGCCCTGCTCACCGACAACACGGGCGGCGACCTGCTCCCACCGGTCGATCCGGTCACAGACGAAGCCATGAAGCGCTTCTTCGAGGACGACATCGACGAGGATGGCAAGCCGCGGCGGTTCCGCCGACGATCCTGAAGCTCGATCGCTCAGGGGCACTCAGGTGGTCTGTATAGAGACGCGCACGGGTCGCCCCTCGACGTCGAGCATCTCGGTGCCCGGGCCGAGCTCGAATCCGGTCGCCAGGACCTCGCCGGCTATGTAGTCCCGGTGGGCGAGGATCGCTTGTCTGATCTCGGCGTCGTCGGTCTCTATCGTGATCGCTATCCGGTCGGTGACTTGCAGCCCCAGGTCGCGGCGCTTCTCGTTGAGCCGCCGGACGACGCTCCGGGCCAAACCCTCCTCGCGAAGCTCGGGTGTGATGTCGACGTCAAGGACGACGACGGCATCGTTGGTGCGCACTGCTGCCGAGACGTCCCCCTCGTTCGAGACAAGGCTGAGCTCGAACTCGTCGCCGGCGAGCAGGAATCCGTTGACGACCACGGTGCCGTCGCGGTTGTCGGTCCAGTCCCCGGATCGCGCTGCCTTCATCACCGCTTGGACATCAGAGCCCAGCTTGGGGCCCAGCAGCTTGCCGTTGGGCTTGAGCACGAAGGAGCCATAGGCCGACATCTGCTCGGTGAGCTCGACGGAGCGGACGTTCGCCTCGTCGCGGAGCAGCCCGCTGAAGCGCTCGAGCCCCGCTACGTCGCGGCCGGCAACGGTCAGGGCGGGCAGAGGCATCCGGTTAGGGATCGCCCTGCCCTTGCGCAGGGCGGCGGTGGTCGAGGCGATGTCTTGGATGCGGTCCATGTCGCGAACGAGGTCGGGATCGTCGGGCAGGGACCCCGCGTCTGGCCAGTCGGTGAGATGCACTGACTCCTCACCCGTGAGGGACCTGAAGACCTCTTCGGACAGGAACGGGAGAAGAGGTGCGGTGACCTCAGACAGGGTCACCAACACGGTGAAGAGCGTGTCGTAGGCGTCGCGCTTGGCCTGGGCGTCGCCGCCCTGGGCGGCGCTCGGCGCCCAGAAGCGGTCACGGCTGCGTCGGATGCACCAGTTGTTCAGCACGTCGAGGTACGCACGGACGCCCGCGCAGGCGGTGGCGATCTCGTAGGTGTCCATGCAGCTCTGGACATCCTCGACGAGCCGGCGGGTCTTGGCGAGGATGTAGCGGTCGAGGACGTCAGCTGAGTCGGTCCGGATGCTGGCCCGGTAGCCGTCGGCGTTGGCGTAGAGGCAGAAGAAGTTGAAGGCGTTCCAGATCGGGTTCAGCACCAACCGGACCACCTCGGCGATGCCAGCTCCCTCCTTGTCGATCCGGAAGTCGAGGCCGCGCAGGATCGGTGAGGCCAGCAGGTACCAGCGGAACGCGTCGGATCCATGCGTCTCGAACACGTCCTCGGGGTTCGGGTAGTTGTTGAGCCGTTTGGAGAGCTTCCGTCCCGTGGTGTCGAGCACGACACCGTGGCAGATCACGTTCTCGAAGGCCGGCTTGTCGAACAGGGCAGTGGCGAGCACGTGAAGTGTGTAGAACCACCCGCGGGTCTGAGCCACGTACTCGACGATGAAGTCTCCCGGGAAGTGGTGCTCGAACCAGTCGGCGTTCTCGAAGGGGTAGTGAACCTGCGCATAGGGCATCGAGCCGGACTCGAACCAGCAGTCGAGAACCTCGGGGACCCGCCTCATCATCGAGGTGCCATGCGGGTCGTCGGGGTTCGGTCGCACGAGATCGTCG
>JAHFUU010000206.1 GCA_023264915.1 Microthrixaceae bacterium
GCGGACAACGAACCCACTCCCGGAACGGGAGCTCCACCTGGCCCCGGCCGATGCTCGTCGCACCGGCCGGGGCCAGCTCCCTCTGTGGCCGAGGGATGCGCGGGTCACGTCTCTGGCCAGTGGCAACATCGTGAGTCGTGGCTACGACGATCTACGGCGTGCTCGCCCTGACCTTCATGATGCTCATGTACGCGCTCGAGCAGAGAGACCGGCGTTACGTCGCCGCGTTCGCCGTCGGCTGCGTGCTGTCGAGCGTCTACGGGTTCCTGTCAGGAGCATGGCCCTTCGGGGTCGTCGAGCTGATCTGGGCGTCGATCGCGCTTCACCGCTTCCGCGGCAGCACCTGAGCAGCGCCGGTCAGCCGGTCCGCCAGCCGGTGGCCAGCCGAGTGCCCCACGTCGTGGCGCCCGGCCGTAGCCACCCGTTTCAACCCGCACGCGCTGGTGACACCAGCTGGCACCATCTGCTCCGGTATCATCGACCTGTCATAGCAAAGTGCGATTGAGCCGAAGGGGGCGATGCGCATGGCGCTGAGAGGCGGACCCACGGCGCGCATCACAGGCGCGATCCTCGGGGCCATCGCCGTCGTGGCAGTGATGGCCACGTCCTGCAAAGGGGCGGGCTCCAAGGACACGACCGGTGACGAGGGCTCGAGCGGGTCGACGGTGTTGACACCGAACAAGTCCGGAGGGGTCGTCACCGGGCCAGCCGACAAGGCTCCGATCGAAGGTGGCCAGATCCGCTTCGCGATCGAGGCCGAACCCGAGGGTCTCGATCCGACCCGGTACGCGTTCTCACAGGCAGGCAACACCGTTGCTTCGGCGGTCTTTGACCCGCTGGCCACCCTGGACAAGGACGGCAACGTCGTCCCCTACCTCGCCACGGGTTTCGATCACAACGACGACTACACGGTCTGGACCATCGGCCTGCCCTCGGGCGTGACCTTCCATGACGGAACGCCGCTCACCGCCGATGTCGTCGTACAGGTGCTCGAGGCCTACCGCGCATCGCTCATCACCGGCCCGAGCGTGAAGGGCATCGTCACCTCAGTAGCCACCAAGGACCCGACGCACGTCGAGGTGAAGACGGCATTTCCGTACCGCTATGTGCCAGGGGCCATGGCCTCCCAGATCGGCTACATCTTCGCGCCGTCGATGCTCACCAACCCCGACCTCGCCAAGAAGCCGATCGGAACGGGGCCCTTCATCATCGACCAGCACGAGGACGGCCGCTTCTGGAAGTTCAAGAAGAACCCCGGCTACTGGCGGAAGGGCCTCCCTCACCTCAACGCGATCGAGTTCGACCCCATCGCCGAGGATGCCGACAGGCTGCAGAAGCTGGACAAGGGCGACGTCGACATGATCCATACCATCGCGGGTCAACAGTTCGCAGAGCTGCGCAACATGAAGGACCTGAAGCTGGTCGAGAACCGGTTCGGCGACAAGGCCTTCTTGATGCTGAACACGACGAAGCCGCCCTTTGACAACGTCACCGCACGGCGCGCTGTCGCCTACGCGACCGACTCGGCGAAGTGGCGCAAGGACATGTACGCCGACGTGGCAACCCCTGCCAACAGCCCCTACGGGCCGAACCAACCCGGATACCTCACTGACAACGGCTTCCCGCAGTTCAACCCTGCCAAGGCCAAAGAGCTCGTCGCTCAGTACAAGCAGGAGACAGGGAACGAGCTCGAGTTCACCTTCCTCGCTTCTGCTGACGTGAACAACGCCCGGGATGCGCAGCTGTTCGCTCCGGCGTTCGAGGCGGCCGGCATGAAGGTGAAGATCGTGCAACGGCCACAGATCAACCTGCTGGGCCAGGTTGCGGCGGGGGACTACCAGCTCAGCCAGTTCAGGTTGTTCTCCAACCCCAGCCCCATCGTCGACGCCACCTTCTATCGCAGTGCCGCCATCCAAGCGATCTCACTCAACTTCCCGCGCTATGGGAACCCCGAGATAGACCAAGCGGTCGAGAAGGCTGCCGGCACCGACGACCGGATCAAGCAAGATCCCGACTTCCAGCGGATCTCGCGCATCTTCGCCGAGCAGGTGCCCTATGTGTGGCTCGGACAGCTCACCTGGGCCCTGGCTGCCAACGAGCGAGTCAACGGTGTGGCTGGTGCCGCCAACGGGACCGTACCCACGCTCATGCCGCGCACCTGGATCGCGGAGCTGTCCCTCAGCAGCTGAACGGTCTCGGCTGTGACCTCGTCTTCCCGAGGGCGCCCCATCTTCCCCCGGAGCGCCCGGTCTCACGCCGTCTTCGGTGCGAACGCCCGCGCCTACCGGCGCGCCTCTGGGACAGAGCGCTGCTCGGGGACACCCTCGAAGTGCGCGAAGCAGTTGCGACCGCGGCGCTTGGCCTCATAGAGGGCCATGTCAGCTTCACGTATGAGCGACTCGGGATCTCCGGCGTCTGCCGAGGCCGTGCTGATGCCGATGCTGCATGACACGCGGACGGATTGGCCTTTGATGATGAACGGATCGGCCGCCGCTTGGTTGATCCGGCGCGCGAGGGTCTCTGGGTCCTCTGCTACGCCAACCACGACGAACTCATCTCCTCCGAAACGGGCGACCGTGTCGACTTCGCGCACCGTGGCCTGAAACCTGCTCGCGACCTCGGCCAGCAGAAGGTCGCCGAAGGGGTGGCCGAACCGGTCGTTCACCTCTTTGAACCTGTCGAGATCACAGAACAGCACGTTGATCGACCCGAGCTCTCCGCGGCGGCGGCGCGCCAGTGCCTGGTTGATGCGGTCGTACAGCAGAGTGCGGTTGGGCAGGCAGGTGAGGCTGTCATGGGTCGCCCGGAAAGCGAGCTCTTCCTCGATGCGGTAACGCTCGAAGGCAACCGTCGCGAGTGACATCGCCTCGTCCATCACACGTTGCTCAGGTGGTGGGGGCCGGTGCGGCTGGCACCAGTAGAGGGCGAAGGTACCTATCAGTGTTCCCTTGCTGGCGGAGACCACAGGTGCGATCCAGCAGGACCTGTAGCCGTCTGAGATCGCCGCGTCACGAACCCTTGGCCACATCTCCTCGCTACCGAAGTCACCAACGGTCACCGGGTGGCCAGCCAGCAGCGACGCCCCAACCGGAGAGTCCAGATCCGCCTCGATGCCATCGAGCGCCGCCGCGAACGGCGCGGACAGGCCCGGTGCACATGCCAGGCGGAGTGTCATGCCGTCGTCTGCGACGCGCTGCATCGCGACCTTGGCACCTGCCACCTGGGACTCGACATGCTGAGCGATGGCGGCGAGCACGTCGGCGAGCGGGCAGCCCTCAGCCACCATCCCGACGATCCGTGCGTTGTTCTGCCGGACCCTCTCGGTCTCGACTCGTTCAGTGATGTCACGGGTCGTGATGACGGCAAGCCCGAGTGGGTGGTCCTCCGGCAGACGACTCACCAGCGCCTCCACATGGCGGAAGCTGCCGTCCTTGGCCACCTGGCGGAAGACTATGGGTTCCACGGGCGAATGGCCGGCGAGCTGGTCCATGGCGAGAGCGATCGTGCGGTCGCGGTCGTCGGGATGCATCGACTCAGCAGCATCTGAGCCGATCACCTCCTCGGGGCCGAAACCACTCATGCGAAACACCGCAGGGCTTGCATAGGTGCACCGGCCTGACGCATCCACGACCGTGATCAGATCGGATGTGTGGTCTAGCAGCGCTCGCAGAGCGTCGGGGCCCAGGGCAGGCCCGACGTCGTTGAGGTCTCCGGTCGGCTCGGGTAGCTCCATCGACTTCCCGCCTTTCCTTGGTGTCCACTCATCGCGCCAGGGGCCCCGAGATCTGGCACCTTGAACGATACGCCCTCGCAGCGCACGGATCGACTGCTCAGGGTGGTATGTGCTCCCCGCCGTTTACGTCGAGCACCGCGCCGGTGACCTCGCTGCAGTAGCGCGACAGCAGCATCAAGATCGCTCCCGCGCAGCTGCGGTCGGTGGGGATCCGCCCGAGGGGGTTGCGCGACGCGATGTCGTCATAGATGTCCTGCTCGGGCACACCGGCTCCTTCCGCTGTCATCTGAAGGTAGAAGCGAACGCCGGGCCCATCCATCCAGCCCATCACGGCCTGGTTGACCCGGATCCCGTCCTCGCCGAGCTCGATCGCCAGGTACTTGGTCGCACACGCCATCGCCGCCTTCGCGACCGCATACCCGCCCTGGCCCCGCAGCGGCTTGCGCGTTGCCATCGTCCCTACGTTGACGATCGAGCCGCCACCGGCAGCCTTCAGCTGCGGCACCGCGAGGCGGGTCATCCGCAACGCTCCGTGCAGGATCACCTCGATCCCGTCACGAAGCGCCTCGTCCCGGGTCTCCAGCAGATCCTCGAATCCGGGGTGGGCATAGGCGCTGTTGACCAGACCGGTGAGCTTCCCGAAGTGCCCGACAGCAGTCTCGACAGCGAGGGCGCAGTCTGCCTCCTGCCGGACGTCGCACTCGACGGCGATCGCCGCCCCACCAGCCTCGGCCTGGATCTCGGCGGTCACGCGCTTCGAGCGGGCAGCCATGACGACCTTCGCGCCCTCCGCGACAGCGCGCCGCGCGAGCTGTGCGCCGAGCCCGGCACCGACGCCGGTGATGAGGACAACTTCGTCTTCGAGGATCACAGGTAGCCCTCCATGTAGCCGCCGAAGTCCCGCTCGATCTGGGCCGCGGACAACCCGAAGTCCTCGGGTGCATAGCGGTGGGAGCCGTGGCGTTCCTGGCTGTTCATCTCGCGGTAGATCTCGAGGGCTTCGAGATCTTCGGGTCCGGCTTGCAGCCCGAGGCCGACCATGACGCGCTGTGCAGTGCCGACGGGGTCCGCGACCGTGCTCTCGAACGGTACGTCGACGAATCGGTCCGGATGTTGGGTGCGCACCTCGGGCAACGTGTTGAGGCACTCGGCGAGGCGAGCGTTCCAGTAGCGGGCGATCTCCTCAGGATCGACGTGGTCTGTGTAGCGCGACATCATCGTCACGACCATCGAGGCGTAGGACGGGACGGCCGACACCGGAGAGCGATGGGTCATGACGATCCGGCAGTCGCCGAGCTCATCCAAAACAGTGGCGATGGCGGTGAGGTGATGAGGTGACTTGAGCACCCAGCGCTTGCCGTCGCGGCTCCCGTCTTGCCATTGGAGGACCTGTAGCCACTCGCGAAGCTCTCGGTATGCCCTCGCCTGGTCGAATGACCGCAACCACATCCCGTAGGTCGGCACCCAGTAGAAGGAGTCCCAGCTCATGGCCGTGAACGAACGGTCGAGCAACAGCACATCCTCCTCGGGCGAATCCCATGAGACCGCGTGCATGCCGTCGAATCCGGGCGAGTGCGACACGAACAGCTCAGTCATCGCCCTGGCTCTCTCCTTTCGGATCTCAGCATCGGGACCTTCGCCCGGGAACGGAACGGGGTAGGAGCACTCCCAGTTCAGCGTCGAAGTGAGCTGCGGTGACGCGGCGAGCAGCCTGTGCAACAGGGTCGAGCCCGTGCGAGGCAGCCCGCATATCACAGCAGCGACCCGTACCTCGGTGTCGAGGATCTCGGGATGATCGCTTTGGAGCTTGCGCAGCCGCAGCCGGTCCGCCAGA
>JAHFUU010000207.1:0-492 GCA_023264915.1 Microthrixaceae bacterium
TTGGGGCGGCCCGATAGAGGGGCCCTCCCCTGAGCGTCGCAAGGAGATGGAAGCCAGCTTCGAGGAGATGCTGCGGTGGTTCCGCATCCCGGTGCCCTCGGTTCGCCTTGCCGACATGGACCCGGTCATCTTGGCGGGGCGCGAATGGTTCGGCCTCTACACGCCGGGGCACACCAACGACCACCTGTGCATGTGGGATCCCGAAGAGGGGATCCTGATTGCAGGCGACCACGTGCTTCCGACCATCACCCCCCACATATCTGGCCTGGTCGAGGGCGATCCGCTCGCTCGGTATGTCGAGAGCCTCGACCGCATAGCGGAGTTCAAGGGCGTGAACCTGGTGCTGCCCGCGCACGGGCATCCCTTCTGTGATCTGCCCGGCAGGGTCGCGGACATGAAGCGCCACAACGAGGAGCGCCTTGAACGCCTGAGGGTCATCAGCCACGACATCGGCTGGGCGTCGGTGGTGGACATCTCACACCACCTGTTCGC
>JAHFUU010000207.1:502-5549 GCA_023264915.1 Microthrixaceae bacterium
GACCTACGCGCACCTCCATCACCTCCAGCTGCGCGGTGAGGCCCAGCGGCGCGAGGTGTCGGGACACCTGCACTACCTGGTCGCCTGAGGGCACCAGGCCCTCTGCCTGCGTCTGGCTGCCGAGCCTGGTGAGACGCGTGTCAGGCCGTGTCAGGCCCCAGCCAACGGGCTGGCACCCGCGCTCAGCAGTTCAAGCGGCGGCGCTCAGATGTTGCTTGACAGTGCGCTGTACTGGATGTGGTTGTCACGCCCTGAGGTCTCGGGGTTGACGTGCACATGCTTGACCTGGCGGTAGACGTCGTACCCGAAGGTGCCCAGCTCGCGGCCGATGCCGGATTGCTTGTAGCCACCGAAGGGACGGTCGGGGGAGATCATGTGGTAGTCGTTGATCCACACGGTTCCTGTGCGCATCTTCGCGGCGACCGCCTCGGCCCGCTCGAGGTTGGATGACTGCACGCCACCGGCGAGCCCGTAGATCGAGTCGTTGGCGATGGCGACGGCCTCGTCGTCTGAGGAGAACGGGATGACGCAGAGGACAGGACCGAAGATCTCTTCCTGCGCGATCTTGGAGGAGTTGGGAACATCGGTGAAGATCGTCGGCTGGAAGTAGGCGTTGACGTCGAGCCCCTCGGGCAACCCCTCAGGCCGGCCGCCGCCGCAGATCGGCTCGCCCACCTCTTCGCGCCCGAGGGCGCAGTAGCGCTCGGCTGTCTCGACCTGGATCCGGTTCACCAGAGGACCGATGTCAGTCATGAAGTCCATCTGGTCGCCGAGCTGGATCTTGCCGGCCTTGTCGGCGAGGATCCCCACGAGCTCGTCATAGATCTTCTTGTCAACCAGGGCCCGTGTGCCGCTCTCGCAGACCTGGCCGCCGTGGAAGAAGGTGCCCCACAGGACCGCCGCGGACGCCTGATCGAGGTCGGCGTCGTCGAGGACGATGTTGGCGCTCTTGCCGCCGAGCTCGAGCGTCACGGGCTTCACGGTGCCTGATGCGAGCTGCATGATTCGACGGCCGACCTCGGTGGATCCGGTGAAAGCCACCTTGTCCACCAGTGGGTTGGCGGCAAGCTCTTCGCCGACAGTGCTCCCAGGTCCGGCAATCACCTGAAGCACCGCCGGCGGGAGCAGGTCGGCCTCGGTGATGAGCTGTGCAAGCTTGAGGGCCGTGATCGAGGTGTAGGTGGCGGGCTTGATGATCGAGACGTTGCCCGCGGCCAGAGCCGGTGCGATCTTCCAGGACAGCATGATGAATGGGAAGTTCCATGGGATGATCCCCGTGCACACGCCCAGCGGTTCATAGAGGGCGTAGTTGGTCGACTGGGGGAACACCGCCACCGGGAGGTCTGCCTTGTCGGGCCGCTCTTCGGCCATCTGCGCGAACCAGGTGAAGGCTTGAGCCGCACCGGGGATGTCCGCGAGCTGTGACTTGCGGATCGTGCCGCCAGAGTCGAGCGACTCGAGCTCGGCCAACTCGTTCGCGTTGTCGTTGATGAGCTGGGCGATGGCCCGGAGCTTCTCGGCGCGCTCGGACCCCGAGAGCTTGGGCCACGGTCCCTCGTCGAAAGCCTTGCGTGCGGCCTCGATGGCCCGAACGGCGTCTTCGGTACCACCCTTTGCGATCTCCGCGATCTTTTCGTTCTTGGCCGGGTTGTAGGTCTCGAAGGTCTGACCCGATGCGGAGTCGCAGAGCTCGCCATCGATTAGGAGCTGGTAGTCGGCCATCGATGTCCCCCTGATGTCGATGTGTTCGACCCTCTTGCAGGATCGATGTTGGGATCTTCTGTCCGCCTGACCGTACTCGGGTTGTCGCGGGAGCGCACCTGCCTGACGGGCCGTCAGGACTGGAATCGGGGAGTCCGCGCCGGCCGAGGAGCGACGAACCTCACGGGATCGGGTGCTACCGCCCCAGCCGTCAGACCGGGCGGCGGCGGCTCAGGCGAAGGTCCACTTGCCGGTGAGCGTCTTGCCCTTGACGGTGCCCTCGCCGGCAAGCTTCAGCAGGTGAGCGTGCAAGGAGTAGCGCGCTATGGGCCACAGCTGCTCGCCGACATCTGAGTACACCTCGGGGATGAGATCGTCGATCTTGGCGGTGCCGGCTTTCTTCAACGAAGCGAGGACCTGCTTCTCGCGAGCCATCCTGTGCTTGATGTACCAGTCGACGGTCTCGGCGGGGTTCTCGATGAGCGTGCCATGGCCGGGGGCGATCGACCGCAGCCGAAGCTTCTTGAGCTTCTCGAGGGACTCGATGTAGGTCGCCATGTCCCCGTCGGGAGGCTTGATCACCACCGTCGTGCCCTGGTTGATGTGGTCACCTGAGAGGAGCATGCGCTCTTCCTCGACCAGATAGCAGAGATGGTTGGACGCGTGGCCCGGGGTGTGTATCGCCTGGAGCCGGAACTCGGTGGAGTCGATCGTGTACCGATCGCCGATGCGGCGGTCGGGCTTGAAGCCTTCCTTGGCGCCGAAACCCAGGACCTCGGCCCCGGTCAGCTCCTTCAACTCGGCAGCCCCGGTGGAGTGGTCGATGTGTGTGTGGGTGACAGCGATCCAGCGAATCCGGTCGCCGCCGCATCCCAATATGGCATCGAGGTGCTCGGGATCTGACACCCCGGGATCGATCACCACCACCTCGTCGATGCCGACCAGATAGGTGTTCGTACCCGGCCCGGTGAACACGTTGGGGTTGGGTGCGACGATCCTTCGAACCAGCGGGCTCAGCGCCTTGGCCACATAGGGCGTGAGCCGCTCTGGAGGGGGCGCCTCGTCAGCATCTGGTTCGGCTGCTCTCAGCCTGGCTCGGGACACGGCCGTCACCTCCCGCCTTCATGGGTGCTGAGGTCCTCGATCAGCGATTCGTGCTTGGCACGGTTGCTGGCCGGGAGCTTGTTCTCGGTCCGGGGTGCGAGAGCTGGTTCGGCAGCCACGTACTCGGGGTCATAGGGCAACACGATCCGGAGACCACCGCCGTGATCGGCAACGATCCTGGGCTCGACGGCGGGCAGGTGGGGCACCCTGGCGGCGTGCGCCAGGAGGTCGTCGGCGCATGCGAACTGAGCGAGGGCGACGAGGCTGCGCACCGTCGGGAAGATGAGCTCGAAGTCACCGGCCCGGTGGCGGGCCAGCGCGTCGGCGGGCCGGATCCAGAGGTTCGCGACGACCTCGTGGTTGTCATGGCGCGGAGGCTGGCCATCTGGGGCTCTTGCAACGAAGAATCGCGTGTCATAGCGCCGCGGCGCGCCTTCGGGTGTGATCCAGTGGCTGAAGTAGTGCATGGTGTCGGTGGCCAGCCGCAGGCCCTCGAGGTGACACATCTCTGCGAAGCTCTGCCCGCTGCCGCCGAGCGTCCGGCGGTGCTCGTCGAAGCGAGCAGCGGTCCCCTGGTCGTCGAGTCGAACGAGCTGCCGGTCGGCGCCATAGGCAAGCAGCAGCCCTGCCTCCTCGAAGCTCTCGCGGATCGCCGCCACCCAGAAGGCGAGCCCGCCTGAAGCTATGCCGAGCTGGCTGGAGGCTTCCGCGTCGGTTCGCCCGGCGCAGATCGATCCGACATCGTCATGGTGGTCGTCGGCGTCGACCGCGCCACCGGGAAACACAAAGGCACCGCCTGCGAACTCGGATCGCAGGTTTCGTTGCAGCATGAACACCTCGATCCCGTCGCTGGCAGGCGAGTCGCGCACCAGCATCACCGTGGCAGCGTCGCGTGTCTCGACGGCCACCGCCGTCATGACCCGGCCCGCCTGCTGCCCGAAGACCCCGTGTCCATGACTCGCCACCCCTTGCCCAGGTAGCGCCCGGCCTGGCCCCCGCGCGCCTGGCCCCCGCGCGCTCGGACTGCGCTCTCACCCGTGCCACGCCGGAGCTGGCCTTGGATGCTCATGGGTGAGACCCGGCCCGAGACGAGCGATGGTCTCTCACCTGCGGTCGCCTCGTAGCGGCGGCTGGCCCCCAGGGCCAGTGGCGCGAAGGTCGCCGCCGGCGGCCTGGGCCCCTGCGGCCACACGGCTGGAGGCATCAAGAACAGTGCCGTGACCTGCGCCGGGCATGGACCCGTCGGGTGCGCCGCCGAACCCTGTTCGCGAACCTGTCCACCCGGCCCCCGACGCCGAGCCGTTGGGAGCGGTGTTGGTGACCCGCACCACGCGGAAGCTCGCGTCGGAGCCTTCGCGCATGGCTCTGTCGACTCGCCTCGTGAGTCCCGTGACGATCACGGCACGAGCGACAGCCCTGGTCGGCGGGATGAGCAACAAGAAGCCGAGGAGGTCGGTGAGGAACCCTGGGGTCACCATGAGGGCACCTGCCAGCAAGATGAGCGCGCCGTTCACGACATCGGTCGTGGGGAGCTGACCGGCCTGGAGTTGGGCGTTGATGCGGCGCAGCACCCCTGCGCCCTCGCGCTTGCAAAGCCAGGCCCCGAGGATGCTCTCGGCGACGAGCAACAGGATCGTCCATCCGGTACCGATCACCGAGGCGACCTGGATGATCACATACAGCTCGAGGAAGGGAACTGCGATGAAGAGGAGGAAGAGCGCAAACGCAAACGCCACAACGCAATGCTACCGGTGATGAGCGTCCCTTCTCGTGCGGGAGATCCCGAGGCCTGGCTCATGGGGGCTCGTGGACCGGTGAGAGCGGGCTGGGCCACAACCCACCGAGTCACGCCTGGGGATCGGGCCACCGAGCCCTATGGCCACGGGGCTGTACCGGCATGACCGTGCGGGCCTCGGGGTGGAAGCGCTCTGGCCACCAGAGAACTACCTCCCTGGGCACCGTGCGCTCTCACACCGGTTGTGTGCGAACGGCCCCGGCGCTCAGGGCAGGCTCGAAGACGCCCCCCGGCGACCCACGGTGCTGTGCCCGATCCCCGATGGAGGTGCCACAGGCAGATCAGCGCCGATCCAGGTAGGCAGTCAGGGCTTCGTCGAACACGTGCCTCCACACCCCCATGTAGCTCTCTTCGTCGACGGCACCGAGCATCCCTGTCGCGTGATGGGTGAGGTGCAGACGGGTGCTGCCTGAGTCCATCAGCTCGAGCTGGAGCTCGACGAAGTTC
>JAHFUU010000005.1:0-471 GCA_023264915.1 Microthrixaceae bacterium
TCGACGCCGCTGCCGTGGTGGAGGTGATCGAGCATCTCGACGAGCCGCGCCTCGGCGCGTTCGAGCAGAAGATCTTCGCTCATGCCCGGCCGGGAACGGTCATAGTGACGACACCGAACTGCGAGTACAACGTGCGCTTCGAGTCGATGCCCGCCGGCGAGCTTCGCCACCGCGACCACCGGTTCGAATGGACCCGCACCCAGTTCAGCGCCTGGGCGTCCGGAGTAGCAGAGCGACAGGAGTACGAGGTCCGGTTCGTTCCTATCGGCGAGGACGACCCCGAGGTCGGTCCGCCGACCCAGATGGCGGTGTTCACCCGATGAAGATCTCGATTCCTGAGCTGTGCCTCGTCGTGCTCGTCGGCCCGTCCGGGTCCGGCAAGTCCACGTTCGCGGCGAAGAACTTCGTGGCGAGTGAAGTGCTGTCGTCTGACTTCTGTCGTTTCCTCGTCGCCGACGACGCCAACGACCA
>JAHFUU010000005.1:481-5075 GCA_023264915.1 Microthrixaceae bacterium
GGGCGCCGCGTTCGAGGTATTGCACTACATCGGCGGGAAGCGCCTCGACGCTGCTCATCTCACGGTGGTCGATGCGACGAACGTTCAGCGCGAAGCACGTGCGCCGCTGGTTGAGCTGGCTCGCGAGCACCACGTGCTGCCGGTGGCGATCGTGCTGGATGTTCCCGAGCGGCTGTGCGCCGACCGAAACGACGCCCGGCCCGATCGTCAGCTGCCGCCCCATGCGCTTCGGCGCCAGCACCAGCAGATGCGTCGGTCGATCAAGGGGCTCAAGCGTGAGGGCTTCCGGCGGGTGTTCGTGTTGAAGGGCACCGAGGAGATCGAGTCCGCCACCATCGAGCGAGACCGTCTGTGGACCGACCACCGCGACGACCACGGACCATTCGACATCATCGGCGACGTGCACGGCTGCGCCGATGAGCTGGTCGCGCTCCTCGAATCGCTCGGCTACGACGTCTCGGGGGACCGCTCGACTGCCAGTCATCCCGAGGGCCGCAAGGCGTTCTTCGTCGGCGACCTCGTCGATCGAGGTCCTGACATCGTGGGCGTCCTGGGCCTGGCCATGGGCATGGTGCGCGACGGCTCAGCGCGCTGCGTTCCTGGCAACCACGAGAACAAGCTGCTCCGAGCGCTCAGCGGACGCAACGTGCAGATCACCCACGGGCTCGCCGAGACACTTGCGCAACTCGACGGCTGCGACGACGCGTTCCGGGCGGAGTTGACCCAGTTCCTCGACTCCCTCGTCAGCCACGCGGTCCTTGACGACGGCAAGCTCGTGGTCGCGCATGCCGGGCTGCCCGAGAAGCTGCAAGGCCGCGCATCGGGCCGGGTGCGCAGCTTTGCCTTGTATGGGGAGACGACGGGCGAGACCGACGAGTTCGGCCTTCCCGCCCGCTACCCGTGGGCCGACGACTACCGGGGCAAGGCGATGGTGGTCTACGGCCACACACCCGTTCCCGAGCCCGAGTGGGTGAACAACACCATCTGCATCGATACCGGCTGCGTGTTCGGCGGCCACCTCACCGCATTCCGCTACCCCGAGAGGGAGCTGCGGTCGGTACCCGCCGCGCGCACCTACTACGAACCGATGCGGCCACTCCATGCCGCAGGCGAGCAGGCGTCGCGCACGGACGCTGATCGGCCAGCGGACCTCCTCGACGTCTCGGACGTGCTCGGCAAGCGGATGATCGACACGCCCCTGCAGCGCAATATCACGATCAACGAGGAGAACGCCACCGCCGCGCTCGAGGTCATGAGCCGGTTCGCCATCGATCCCCGCTGGCTCATCTACCTTCCGCCGACGATGGCGCCCACCGCCACCAGCAAGCGACCCGACCTCCTCGAACACCCCGAGGACGCGTTCTCCGCGTTCCTCCACGACGGGATCGACAAGGTCATCTGCGAGGATAAGCACATGGGCTCGCGAGCGGTCACGATCGTGTGCCGCGACTACACGGTCGCACCCCGCCGGTTCCGTATCGAATCCGACAACGGCGGCGTGATCTACACCCGCACCGGGCGCCCCTTCTTCAACAACACAGACTGGGAGGCGCAGCTGCTGGAACGACTGAGGTCTGCAATCACCGACGCGGAGATCTGGGACGAACTGGACACCGATTGGATCGCTCTCGATTGCGAGCTCCTCCCGTGGAGTGCCAAGGCCGGCGACCTGCTGCGCACGCAGTACGCGGCCGTCGGTGCCGCCGGCCGGGCGTCGACCGCTGCAGCGTCGACCCTCCTCGCGACAGCGGTCGCCCGTGGGGTCGATGTCGCGCCGATGGCCGAGCGGGTTGTCGGCCGTGGCGAGCAGATGGAGGGCTTCGTCGAGGCGTACCGGCGCTACTGCTGGCCAGTCGACTCCGCCGACGACCTTCGCCTCGCTCCCTTCGTCGTCCTCGCCGCCGAGGGAACGGTCCACGCAGGACGCGATCACCTCTGGCACATGGGTGTCGCGACCGGGCTCACACATCACGCCGAGCACCTCGTCACGCCAACCCGGCACCGCGTCGTCGACGTCACCGATACAACCAGCCAGGCCGAAGCCATCGAATGGTGGGAGGAGCTCACCGCTGCCGGCGGCGAAGGCATGGTCGTCAAGCCCCTCGACTCGATCGTGCGCGGCCGCAAGGGCACCGCGCAGCCCGGCATTAAGTGCCGGGGCCGCGAGTACCTCCGGATCATCTACGGACCCGAATACACCGCCGAGGCCAACCTCGACCGGCTCCGCCAGCGAGGCCTCGGCCACAAGCGCTCCCTCGCGCAACGCGAGTTCGCCCTCGGCATCGAAGGCCTCGAACGATTCGTCCGGGGTGAACCCCTCTACCGCGTCCACGAATGCGTCTTCGGCGTCCTCGCACTGGAGAGCGAACCGGTCGATCCTCGCCTCTGATCGCCCGCCCCGCCGACCTTCGTCGCCTCTTTCAAACCCTGCCTGTGACCAGGGGTGATGCGGTCGAACGTTGTCGATTTCACAACGACCTGTGGACCTTTGGGGACGGCTTTCAAACCCTCCCGGGATCCTGGAAACCCTTGCAGAACAAGGGTCGCAGCGACATCGGGGCCCTCAGCGAGCCGTGAATGAGGCGCTGAATCGTGCCTCGCGGGTCTCATCGCGCGAGGCTCCGGACCAAGAGGGACGGCTTTCAAACCCCGTGCAACGACGGATGTCCGAGACGACCGTCGACGACGTCGTGCGGGGCTACCTCGACGGGTCGTCGATTGGCACGCTGGCCGCGTTGCTGGGGGTAAACCGGACGACCATCATCAGTCATCTCGACCGCCGCGGCATCCACCGTCGAAAGTCCGTCCGCAAGATGACCGACCGCTCGGTCCGTCAGGCCGCGAACCGCTACGCGTCGGGCGAATCCCTCAACGCGGTCGCAGTCCGTTTCGACGTCGACGCGAGGACCCTCGCCCGCGAGTTCCGGCGTGCCGGCATCGAGACCCGATCGAGACCTGGATGGCTACCAGAGGTCGGAACGGGCTCGATCATCTCCAGAGCCGAAGCGCTCAATTGAGCAGGGGCTACTCGGGGTCCGCGACCCTGAGCGACTCCCAGAGAGGAACCCCTGCACCATTGATCTCGGACCTTGGATCAGGGCTCGAGCGGATTCGCCACGTGAAGGCCGCAACGCTCCCCCGCTGCGCACAATGCGGTGTCGGCGCTCGTGAGGACGTCGGCGCCAATCGTCACTGCGGCGGCGAGGTGAACCGCGTCGTAGGCCCGCAGCGCCTCACGATCAGCAAGCTCGGCGGCCTGGGCGATCAGGTCGTCGGTGATCGCAACCATCGTCAACTCATCGAGGAGAACGCTGAGCTCAGACTTGGCTTCGACGTGCTGGACTTGGGTGAGTCGAGCACCACGCTCGGCTGCGGCCAGCGCGGCGCGCGCTTCGACCACGACCAAAGCGACGCAAGCCAGGGCATCGGCCGTGTCCCACAGCAGCCCGACCTGCTCGGAGCCGGGCTCTTCGATCAACAGCTTCAGCAGCGACGACGTGTCTACGTAGGTGATCAACGCCGTTGTTCGGCGACGAGGTCGCTCACCGAGCCATTGGGCTTGATGCGCCGCGCCGGACGAGAACGGGTCGTGCTCTTCGGCCGGCGAACGACTCCTGCGGCGATCAGCTCGGCCAGACGATCGGTCGAATGGTCCAAGGCCGACAGACGAGCCACCGGCTTCCCGCGATCAGTCACGATCACCTCTTCGCCCTCCTGGACTCGGTCCAGGTACCGGCTGAGGTTGTTCTTGAGGTCACGCACACCGACTTCGGTTCGCGAGGTAGCTACTTCCATGACGTCATTGTAGCCACTTGAAACGATCATGGCTACCCAACCTGCGTAGACCATTCCGGTCAACTCCGAACCTACCGAGCGCACGCAAGACCCAGGCCGAGTCAGGTGACTCCACGAGGTCGGTCAGCTTGGCGATCTCGCCGAACCCGCCCCAGTGCCCGAGCATCGGGTCCTCGACGCTGCATGACTCCCGCGATGTCCACCAGAGGGAGCTCTCGACGTCATCGCCGAGCGCATCTTGTGACGCGGGATCGTGGCGTGGTCAGTTGCCGCCGGCGGCACGGATCTGCCCGAGGATCTCCTTGCAGGTCGGGCACACCGGGTAGCGCTGCGGATCGCGGGACGGAACCCAGACCTTGCCGCACAGCGCGACCACGGCCTCGCCCATCACGTAGCCCTTCATCTGGTCGTCCTTGCGGACGATGTGCGCAAAGCGATCGTGGTCACCTTCATCGGCTGGGACGGCTACGGGTTCCTCGGTGATGACAGGTGCCGGGGCAACCAGGGGCGACCTGGAGGGCTCCCCTGGCCCGTTGGACAGCTGGCTCATGGTCATCGTTCAGTCGGTCCCAGGGCGGCGATCTTCTTCGTGCTCGAAGTCGTCTGGATCCCCTGAGTAACCAGGGGGGAGGGTGCTGGCCAGCTCCGCCGGGGTCGGCTCGTGCCACACCTTGGCCTCGGGGGGCAGCTGTTCGACGATGGCATCCATGATCCGCTCGGTGTCTGCCTCGAGGCTGTCATAGACGAGGTCGATCGGTTGGCCGATGCGCACCAGGACCTCGGGCCGGTCAAGGACGTT
>JAHFUU010000005.1:5085-18233 GCA_023264915.1 Microthrixaceae bacterium
ACACCTTCTCTGTCCCCCACACCCCCATCGGGATCACAGGGGCCCGTGTCATTCCAGCCAGCCTCGCCGCGCCCCAGCGACCCTTCAACTTGGGATCGAAGAACGCCTTGCCCCGAGGGATCGTGCCCTGAGGCATGATCACGACTGCCTCACCCGCCTCGATCGCCCTGGCCGCCTCTTTCAACGGCTCGTCGCTGCCGCTGCCCCGCTCGACCCTGATGCCACCCATCGCTCGCGCGATGTCACCCACGATCGGGGCGTCGAAGACCTCTTTCTTGCCGAGGAATCGCACGGGGCGGCCGCGTCTTGCCAGCGCGTAGCCGACGGCGAGCGGATCGAAGTAGCTGCGGTGGTTGCCGACGAGGATGGCGGGGCCCTGCGCCGGGATGTTGTCGGTGCCTTCGATGCGGAGGTTGGCGTACAGGACGAGCTCTGGGCGGCTGATCGGCATGATCACCTGTTGGGGCTCTATCCCGAACAGCTTGGGCACACCGGGTGGAGCATCGAATGAGATGACGGGCCAACGCCGGGCGACCGCCTGGACACGCATCCGCGGATCGGGGTTGACCACGATCGGATGCCCGACCGCGCTCAGCAACGGGACGTCGTAGTAGCTGTCTGAGTACGCGTAGCAGTCGCTGAGGGAGATGCCGTTGCGGTCGGCCCAGGCCTTGACTGCACGGTACTTGCCCTTGCCCCACACGAACTCGCCGTCGATGTTGCCGGTGAACGTGCCGTCACGCCGCTCATAGACAGTTGCCACGACGTCGTCGGCGCCAAGAAGGTCAGCGAGTGGGCGAACCAGATGCTCTGGGCTGGTCGTAGCGATCACGACCTTGTCACCGTCGGCGCGGTGCTCGTCGAAGAGAACGGGCACGAATGGCTGGACGTCGCCGAGGAGCGTCCGTGCCGCTATCTCGCCAGCACGCCCAGCCTTGTCGACGTCCCAACCCGCGGCGACCCTGGCTGCCTGCCGGGTCAGCATCATCGACGGCCGGTTCTCGCCAACCAGGTTGAAGACCTTGAAGATGAGGTCCTCACCGGGTATGCGCCGGTCGGCCAGCAGACCCACGCTCCTCAGCGCAGAGGTGATCGCCGGGCCGCTCGCACCTGCCAGCACCGTCCTGTCCAGATCGAAGAACGCCGCTCGGTCACCCATGGCGACCAACGTTAGCTGGGCTCGCGGGGGACGGCCCCCCGGACCGCAAAGAGCCGGTCGTCGGGGGAACGACCGGCTCTGGGTTCGGCTTGTGGTCACCAGCGGGGGGGATTTGAGGTGAACCGTCCGAACTGCTCGAGGGGCTCTGGGGGGAGAGAGCCAGCCTCGGCGATTGGTTGTGCCTAGAGGATGAACGCCACAGCATGATCTGTCCAACAGTTCTTCCCGATATGTGCCATCATTGGACGAGATGGATCTGAAGCAGCTCAACGCTCTGGTTGCGGTCGCTGACACCGGCAGCTTCTCTGCAGCAGCCAGGTCCCTGCACACCGTGCAGTCAAACGTCTCGACGCACATAGCCCGGTTGGAGCACGAGCTCGGTGCGACGCTGGTCGATCGAAGCAGCGGGTCCCTCACCGAATCTGGGACCGTGGTCGCTGCAAGGGTCCGGCACATCCAAGCCGAGCTCGACGCCCTCGTCGCGGATGTGGCTTCGCTGAACGCCGAGGTGACCGGCGATGTCCGCATAGGCGTCATCGGCACCACCGCAAGGTGGCTCGTGCCGTTGCTGGTCGAGGAGATGGGCAAGCGCCACCCCAAGGTCCGCCTCGTGGTCGTCGACGCCACAACCACCTCGCTGCTGCCCCAGCTCGAGAGCGGCCACCTCGACCTGGCGGTGGTCAACCTGCCTGTCGAGTCACCTGACATCGACACCGATCCGCTCTTTGACGAGGACCGCGTGCTGGTCGCTCCCGCGGGGCACCCGCTGTTCGACCGCGAGAGGCTTGCGCTGTCTGACTTGGACAACGAGCCGATACTGCTCGAGCCCAAGGGCACCAAGTTCCGGGACCTGATCGAGGCACAGGCAGCCGACGAGGGCGTGACCCTGCGGACCCAGGCTGAGATCGACGGCATGCGGCTCCTCGCCTCGCTCGCCTTCCAGGGTTTCGGGGCTGCCCTGCTGCCCGCAAGTGCCGCCCCCGGCTTCGTCGGGGGCGAATGGAGGCGCATCCCCGTGGACGGGGTGGTCGGCCGATCAGTCGGCATCGCCCGCAGGCACAAGGGGCTCCTGTCTTCACCGGCCAAGGCTCTGCGCGAGGTCGTGTTCGACACAGTCGCCACCCACGCCCCCGTCCAGAGCGGCGTCCACGTCTCGGCGACGCTCGCGGAACGGGCCGCGAACCACGAGCCGAGCGATGACGGGTCCGGCCGCAACTCCAAGGCAAGCCAGACGCCCATGGGACCGCCCGAGTGAGCGCGCCTGTCAAGCTTCGGGCACGCGTGCCGGGCACCGTCTCGGCCGAGATCGCCGAGATCGGCGGCCACAGGGCAGTCGTGATCCGCTCCGACGGATCCGAACGGCAAGGAGCACTCGCCCAGACCGACGGCGAGACCATCGCGATCGCCGCGCGCGCTGCGCTGCAAGAGCGCCTCCCCTTCGTCGGGTTCCTCGCGTCAAGCGGCGCGGACGTCCACGAAGGCATGGCGGCTCTGCACGGCTGGGGGGTCGCCGCCCGGGCCATGGTCGACTGCTCAGGTGTCGTACCGACAATCCTGGTCACGACCGGACCCGCCGTGTCGGGCCCCGCACTGCTGCTCGGGATCGCGGACCTCGTGGTGATGACGGCTGACGCATATGCATTCGTGAGCGGGCCCCGCATGGTAAGGGCCTTCACCGGTGTCCCAATCACGAGCGCTGACCTCGGTGGCCCTGGGGTGCATGCTCGCCAGTCCGGTGTCGCATCGGTGGTGGTCCCGGACACCGATGCAGCCAGCGCGGTCATCGCGGATCTGCTGGCGTTCCTGCCTCCCAACAACGATGACGAGCCTCCCCTGATGCGGGTCGACGACCCCGCTGACCGAGCTGTCCCCGAGGTGGCAGGCATCCTGCCGCGATCCTCGACCGGAAGCTACGACGTCCGCGAGGTGATCGAGTGCGTCACCGACGAGGCCTCGTTCCTCGAGATCCGGCCCGGGTGGGCCGCGAACCTGGTGACTGGCTTCGCTAGCCTCGGCGGTCGACCCGTGGGGATCGTCGCGAACCAGCCCATGACCGTCGCCGGCACGCTCGACATCCCAGCGTCCCAGAAGGGGGCACGCTTCGTGGCGTTCTGCGACGCGTTCAACCTGCCGCTGGTGACCTTCGTCGACACCCCCGGGTTCTACCCCGGCAAGGATCTCGAGTGGAGGGGGATGATCCGGAAGGGCGCGCAGCTCGCGTTTGCCTACGCCCGCGCCTCAGTCCCCCGGGTCAGCGTCACGCTCCGCAAGAGCTACGGCGGGGCGTACATCGTGATGGATTCACGACGCATGGGCTCTGATGTCGCGCTCGCCTGGCCGAGCGCGGAGATCGCCGTGATGGGTGCCAGGGGCGCTGTCGAGATCCTTCACCGGCGCAGCGACCCCACCGAGCGGCCATCCCTCGAGCGCGACTACGAGGAGCTCTACCTGAACCCCTATGTGGCTGCTGGCCGTGGCCTCGTGGATGCGGTCATAGAACCCGCGGACACCCGCGCCGAGCTGTGTGCCGCCATGGCAGCGCTCTGCACCAAGCGTGAACGGCTCGCTCCGCGGGCCCATGACAACCAGCCCCTCTAGGCGCTTGCGGTTGCGCGATCCGAGCGCCAGCGAGGGGGCGTGGGGGCGCAGCCCCTGCGCGATCGACGATCTGCTGTCGACACCAGGAGATGTTACGGTCAGCAATCATGCGTAACAGGGATGTCACCGCTGGCACGTCGGTTCCCGGTGATGCCGACCGAGCTGCGAGAGGCGCTGGCTCGAGGCTCGGGGCATGGTGCAGCCGTGCCTTCGAGCTGACCGGGTGGCCACTGATCGCCCTCGCCATCGTGATCGTGAGCTCCGCGACCCCAGCATCAGGGGGAGGCTTGGGCGTCCGCGCTTCAGGGGTGCCTGGTGCCGCCAAGGTCTCAGATGTGGTCCAGCTGCGGCCGCTGTCGACCTCGGCTGACCTTCGGATCGTGGACGACCTTGGCCGTGACGTGCTCTTGCGAGGCGCCAACGTCAACTCCCTGGGCGAGTACTGGCAGGGCGACCCGGCGCACCCGTCCACGATCCCGGTCACCGACGCCGACTGGGCCGAGATGGCCTCGAGAGGGATGTCAGTGGTGCGGCTGATCGTGACGTGGTCCCGGATCGAGCCACAGCCCGGCCAGATAGACCAGCTCTACCTGGATCTCGTGGACCAGACCGTGCAAGCCGCGGCCCGCAACGGCGTCTACACGGTCATCGACATGCACCAGGACGCCTACTCCCCCTTCGTTGCCACAACCGACCCGGCCTCGTGCCCAGCGGGCACAGTGCCCGGGAAGGGCTGGGACGGAGCTCCCGCCTGGGCGACCCTGACCGATGGGGCGAGCACGTGCACGCCAGGCGATCGCTATGCCGCTCCTGCGGTGTTCGCTGCTTTCAACAACTTCTATGAGAACACCAACGGCATCCGCGACCACTTCGTCCAGTCCTGGGCGGCGGTGGCGGACCGCTTCGCCGGACGGCCCGAGGTGGCGGGCTTCGACCTGCTGAACGAACCCGCGGTCACCAAGCCCGCCGCCGAGCTCGAGCCGCTCTATGACGGGCTGATCCGTGACGCGTTGGTGGCGATCCGCTCCGCGGAGGCAGGGGCCCCCTTCGAGCACCTGGTGTTCGTCGAGCCTGCGCTGCCCATGGGCGACACGACCCTGGGCCTCGTAGTACCCGATCCCAACCGCATCGGTGTCGATCCGACCAACGTGGTCGGCGCCCCGCACAACTACGCGGAGTCGATAGGGATACCAGGGCTCAGCGTGCGGCTCGAGGACATGAACGACCTGTACCTGTCTCTCACACGAAGCCTCGGGGTCCCGCTCTGGCTCGGGGAGTACGGGTTCTGGGACACCAACCCTGAGACCCTCGACAAGGTCGCCCGCACGGCCGCTGACGAGGACCGCAAGGCCATCGGTGGCGCGTGGTGGCAGTGGCGCCAGAGCTGCGGGGATCCCCACCATGTCCAGTGGCAAGGCAACCAGGTCGTGGTGCCAGGACCCGGCGACACCCAGCTGCACCGCCTGGGCTGCCCCGGCAACATCGATCTCGGGCCCACCGAGGAGTTCCTCGACGTCTTGGGTCGCGGCTACCCGCGAGCGAGCCCAGGCCGCATCACATCCCTGGTGAGCGATCCCGCGAGCGGCCAGGCCGACCTCGTCGCGGACACTGGTGCCAGCGGGGGTCAACTGGTGATGTGGACGCCCACCCCAGATGACCCCGCCCACGCGGCCCAGGGCGAGAACCTCACCAACATCGCCAGCTTCGCTGTCGAGGGCGGCCGAATCATCACCGCCACCGTTGCCTCCGGGGGTTGCTACGCGTTGCACGTGGGAACGGTGACCGTCTCCTGCGCCGCGTCGGCCACCACCACCACCGTCCCGGCCACCCTGCCAGGGACTGCCTCAGGTGCGGGCCAGGGGCAGGCTGTGGCCGCGACGCCCCGCTTCGCTGGCTGATGGGCATCGAAGCCTGACAGAGGACAGGGAAGGACCATGCGGACCCGTCATGACAGATCCACGGGGACAGGTCCACAGCCCTCATCGCCCGCGCCAGCAGCCGCTCCCGCAGCCTGGGCGCTTGGGGGCGTTTGGGTCCCCATTACGACATCGAGGTCAGGTGCGCCACCGCGCCAGAGGGTGAAGGCAGCCGGTGCTGCACCCTTTGGCCCACCACGCAAGGCTTCACGTCGGTGCAGGCGGCGCAGCCCGGTCCCCGCCCTGAACGTGAAGCCGGGCCGGGCCCCTCAGAGGCGTTCGGCAGCGGCGAGGCTCAACACGTGGTTGCAGCCGTCCTCGATCATCGAGGCCCGGGCGTCGCGCAGCATCTTCTCGATCGGGTACTCACGGCTGAGACCGTTGCCGCCGAAGATGCCGAGCGCCTCGCTGGCGACCTCGAAGGCGGTCTGGGTGGAGGTCACCTTCGTGCGACCGCTAGGTGGGGCTTCGGGGGCATCGACACGGTGTTGACGAGGATCGTGCGGGGGGACAGATCGCCACGGGGACAGGTCGCACAACCACAGGACTTGTTCGGCCGGGGCCGAGCACCGTTAGTGTGTGACCCCCGGGACAATGGGGTCTCGACCGCCCTCAGTGGCTGCTTGGCGGGTCACCCCAGCTGAGCGCCTCACACGTTGGTGAACCGGTACGGGGCAGCCCGACCCTGGAGCAGAGATTGACCGAGAGCATCACCATCACCGACAACCGGTCCGGTGAACAGATCGAGATCCCCATCGTCAACGGTGGGGTCGACGCCTCCGAGTGGGGCAAGCTCCTGCCCGGCGTGTGGTTCTATGACCCTTCCTTCGATCACACCGCCGCGGCCGCGAGTGCCATCACCGAGCTCGACGGCGAGAAGGGGATCCTGCGCTACCGCGGCTACCCCATCGAGCAGCTCGCCGAGCAGTCGACCTACCTGGAGGTCGCGTACCTGCTGATATTCGGAGAGCTGCCCGCACCGAACCAGTTCGAGGCCTGGGTCCATGACGTCACCTACCACACGTTCCTACATGAGAACGTGCGCAAGAAGTTCATGGATGGGTTCCACCACGACGCGCACCCGATGGGCGTCCTGGTGTCCACGATCGCCGCCCTTTCGACCTTCTACAACGACGCCAAGAACATCGACGACCCAGCCGATCGCTACAAGCAGATCGTGCGCCTGATCGCCAAGATGCCGACCATGGCCGCCGGCGCGCACCGGCACAGCGTCGGGATGCCCTTCGTGTACCCCGACAACAACCTCGACTTCGCATCCAACTTCCTCTCGATGATGTGGAAGGTCGCCGAGCCCCAGTACGAGCCCAACCCGGTGCTGAGCCGTGCGCTTGACGTGCTGTTCATTCTTCATGCCGACCACGAGCAGAACTGCTCGACCACAGCGATGCGGGTGGTGGCCAGCTCACTCGCTGACCCTTACGTGTCAACTGCCGCGGCCGCCGCCGCGCTGTACGGGCCACGGCACGGAGGTGCCAACGAAGCCGTCGTGCGGATGCTGGGTGAGATCGGCTCGATGGACGACGTCGGCGACTACATCAAGAGGGTCAAGGCCGGAGAGGTTCGCCTCCAGGGCTTCGGCCACCGCGTCTACCGCAACTATGACCCCAGGGCCACGATCATCAAGCAGACAGCCGACGAGGTCTTCGAGGTCACAGGCAAGAACCCCCTGCTTGACATCGCCCTCAAGCTCGAAGAGGTGGCCCTCGCCGACAACTACTTCACCAGCCGCAAGCTGTACCCGAACGTCGACTTCTACTCCGGGCTCATCTATCAGGCCATGGACTTCCCAATCGACATGTTCCCTGTCCTGTTCGCCATCCCGCGCACATCTGGGTGGCTGGCACACTGGGTCGAGTTGCTCGACCAGAACGCGCGCATAGCGCGTCCGCGCCAGCTATACGACGGGGTCCCTCAGCGCGACTACCAAGCCATCGACAAGCGCTGAGAGGCGGCCCAACCCCGTGACAATCGAGATAGTCCAAATCGACGCGTTCACCGCGGAGCCCTTCGGCGGCAACCCTGCGGGGGTCTGCGTGATGGCCGAACCAGGAGACGACGCCTGGATGCAAGCGGTCGCGTCGGAGCTGAACGTCCCAGAGACCGCCTTCTTGGTGCCGGTCCATGGCGGATGGGACATCCGTTGGTTCACTCCCGAGGTCGAGGTCGACCTGTGCGGCCACGCGACCCTGGCGGCGGCACACCACCTGGTCGAGCGGGGAGACCACCCTGGCGACTCCGAACCGATGCGGTTCTTCACCGCGAGCGGTGAGCTGCTCGCCAGGCAGACCCCTGACGGTTGGATCCAGATCGACCTGCCGGCCACGCCACCAGAACCCGTCACCCCTCCCGGGGCGCTCCTCGACAGCCTGGGGCTTGCTGACGCAGTCGCCGTCGCCAAGAGCCGACTCGACTACCTGATAGAGGTCCCGTCGCCGGAGATGCTGCGCGAGCTCCAACCGAACTACACGAACCTCGCCAACATCGGCACCCGGGGCGTGATGGTGACCAGCGTCGGTGAAGGTCTCTATGACATCGTGTCGCGGTTCTTCGCTCCTTCAGTCGGCGTCGATGAGGATCCGGTGACCGGGTCGGCCCACTGCGCGCTGGGTCCCTACTGGGCAGAGAAGCTCAACAAGACCGAGCTGCTTGCCTACCAGGCATCGCGGCGAGGTGGGGTCCTGAGGGTCGCCGTGAAGGGTGACCGGGTCCTGTTGGGGGGCCAGGCGGTCACGGTGCTGCGAGGCACCCTCGATCCAATCGCCACCCCCGATCCCCAGCCCTCGTGGGCCCACGGCTAGCCGGGCTCTGCCCCAGCCCCGACGAGCCATGTGATCGGGATGGTCGGGATGCTCGACCCAGGATCGAAGATGCCAGGCAGCAGGTCTCGGGGTCACCACGCCTTCGGGCCTGCCCATGCCAGCTCAAGGTCACCCGCGACAGGCCGATAGTAGGCCGAACGAACTACTACCTGTACTCTGGGCCTGCTAGGGTACGAGAGTTCCTCAGATTCGCAGGTCCCTGGGGACCGAGATTCCAACCGGGGTTGTGTCGTGGCGATTCGCTACTGGAAGCGCATGCGGGAGAAGTCGGTCGATGAGACCCCGGCTGCTGCCGCGACCGAACCTAACCCCTGGCAGGACCGCGACCCCGAGCCGATCATCGACCTGGTCGGTGGCCGTGGCCAGATCGCGACCGACGAGCGCGCGAACCAGTACAACGAGTGGGCCGAACGCATGCGGCAGAAGCGCCAGCGAAACCGCGACCTCATCAACGGCTCGAAGACCCAGACCGGTCGCAGCACCTACTGGACCGCCGACGCCCTCTTTGCCGACTCCAAGATGGTCGAGCAGGAGGAGCTGACCGAGCGGCCCAACCCCTGGCGGGCCCGCGAGCTGCTCTCAATGCTCGATCTCGATGCCAACGCCGAGGCGAGCGAGATCGGCGAGGCCTACCGCAAGCTCGCCAAGGCTCATCACCCTGACCGGTTCGTCACTGCCGATCCTGAGACCCAGCAGTTCCATGCCGACAAGATGACCACCATCAACAAGGCATACAGGGCTCTCAAAGAGCTGCAACGCGTCTGAGTCGGGTAGCGACAAGACCTCGTCGAAGCGACCCTGCGCGAACGACCGACCACTGGGGTCAGATCACGTGAAGCCCAACTCGGCGCGCGGTCCGTTTGCGGCACCAGATGAGAGACGGAGCTGCGTGGTCAGCCCAGCCTTCGCACGGGCGGGCTCGGGTCCCAGCGGTAGGGAGCGATGCGAACCCTGGCATCGAGCAACGCGAGCCCCTCAGCGGTGATGCTGAGGGGGTTCATGACCACGTCGGCCAGCTCGGGGATCGTGTCCACCACCAGTGACAGTCGTAGCAGCAGGGAACCAAGCTCGTCTCTGGCACAGGCCCCAGCGGGCAGAGTCCTCAGGACCGGGGCGAACGGCGACGCATCGACCAGGTGCTGAGCGTCCAGATCACTCAGAGGCAGGACGCGCACTGCCACCTCGGCGGCCGCATCCTTGGCTTGGCCCCCCAGGCCAACGGTCACCACACCACCCACCGACGCGTGCTGGTGGACGCTGACCTGCACCTCGACACCAGACACCATTGCCTGCACCATGGCTGGCTCGAAGGCCTGACCGAACCTGGCCGACATCTGCCCGAAGGCCTTCTCGAGTTCGTCGCGGTCGCCTATCGACAGGGCTGCCCCGCCTTCTCGGCCTGCTCGCAGGGTCATGAGGCCAGTGGCCTTGAGCGCGACCGGGTACCCGATCTCACCGGCTGCCCGGGCCGCCTGCCCGACGGTCTCGACGAAACAGGCCTGGTGCAGTGGCACGCCGATCGAATCGAGAAGCGACTTGGTCTGGTGCGGTGCCAGCCAACCGTCAGCAGCTCCCTCAGCCGGAAGGGATCCGATGACGATCGCACGCGCACGCTCGACGTCGAGCGACTCGAAGTCCTCAGGCGACGGGTAGGTGCCTTCGGGCTGGCGGCGCCAGTCGCCATATGAGGCCGCGGCCGCGAGGGTTCGCACGGCCTCGGCCGGGAACTCGAAGAGCGGGATGTCCCGCGCGCCCGCGACCAGCGGGCGCCCGAGGTCAGCGCCCAGGAAGCTGGCCACGATCGGGGTCGTCCCGCCACGAGAAGCTGCCAGACCGATCGAGTGGGCGACCTCGGTCGGATCCTGGGGGAACGAGGGCGCGTAGATGACGATGACCGCATCGACCCCGTCGTCCTGGAGCACGGCCGCGAGCGCGTGCTCATACAGCGCAGCTGTGGCCGCGTAGGTGAGATCCACGGGGTTCTGCCTCGACGCGCCCGAAGGCGCCTCGGCGGCCGAGATCAGCCCGCACGTCTGCTCGCTGAGCACAGCTAGGTCAAGACCCGCCCCCGCGCACGCGTCGACGGTCAGGGCCAGGGCCCCGTGCGAGTTCGAGATGATCGCGACGCGACGGCCGGCAGGGACTGGTTGGTGAGCGAGCAGCTTGCCCACGTCGAACAGCTCCGCGGGCGACTCGACGCGGATCACCCCGCATTGTTGGAGCAACGCGTCCGTCGTCGCCTCGGCCGGCCAAGCCGTGAGCTTGCCGTCTCGGCCCGCGCCGACCTGGATGCGTGCGTTGCCGCTCTTGACTGCCACTATCGGCTTGGTCCGACCGATCCTGCGAGCGAGCCGCGTGAACTTGCGCGGGTTGCCGAAGGACTCGAGGTACAGGGCGATCACCGAAGTCAGCGGGTCGTCCTCCCAGTACTGGAGCAGGTCGTTGCCACTCACGTCGACCTTGGAACCGACATCGACGAACGACGAGATCCCGAGCCCGACACGGCGAGCGTGATCGAGGGCTGCAACACCGAGGGTGCCGGACTGGGTCAAGAAGCCGACGCTGCCAGGAGGCACGCGGACGTCTGCGAACGTGGCGTGCAATGACACCTCAGGGGCAGTGTTGATCAGGCCGAGTGACTCGGGGCCGATCACACGCATCCCGAATCGCCGGGCGCGCTCGACGATGAGGCGCATGCCCGTGTCGCCGTAGGGGCCGAACGAGCCGAACCCGGCGCTGATCACCACGAGCCCGTCGACACCCTTGCGCCCGCAATCCTCGACGACTCCGAGCACCGCCGTGGCCGGCACGGCGACCACTGCCAGGTGGACGTCGTCGTCGATGTCAAGCACCGAGGGGTAGCTCCGAACCCCTGCAACCGGCTCGCCTGAGGGATTGACGGGGTACACGGTGCCCGGGAAGTCGTGGGCCAGCAGGTTGCGGAGCAACTCGTTGCCCACGGTGCCACGTGACCGGCTGGCACCGATGATGGCCACCGAGGAAGGCGCGAGAAGCCTCGCTATCGACCTGGCCTCCGCCCGCCGGGCACGCTCCTCGATGGCCTCGACGGCCTCCGCGCTCGGATCGAGCCCGAAGGAGACCTCGATGAGCCCGTCGGCGAACTCGCTGGTGGTCTTGAACCCTGCCGATTGCAGGACCGAGATCATCCTGCGGTTGGAAGGCATCACCACCGCAGTCAGCCCTGACATGCCGTTCTCGCGCGCTGCGACCAGCAAGAACTCGAGCATCACAGTCGCGATGCCCCGGCCTTGTTGCTGCTCGTCGACTATGAAGGCAAGCTCGGCCTCGCGGCGGAATCGCGACCGGTCATAGGAGGCCATCGCGATGATCTCGTCGCCCAGCAGGGCGACCAGAGCCATCCGGTCCGTGTAGTCGACGTTGGTGAACCGCTCGAGGTCGCGCGGGGTCAGGCGTGGCCGCGGGCTGAAGAACCGGAAGTAGATGCTCTCTGAGGACTGGCGATCATGGAACGCTGCAAGGCGCGCCGAGTCCTCTGGCCGGATCGGGCGGATGTGGGCCGTGCCACCGTCGGCGAGGACCACGTCGGACTCCCAGCGAGCGGGGTAGCCCGGCGGCAGGGTGCTCTTCGAGTGCATGCCGGCATGGGTGCCGTTGCGTTCCGCGTTCTCGACGCCATCGGCCACCACCGCGTCAGACTACAGACCCGGCGAGCCACGCCTGCCGGTAGCCACTGGGCCGCGGTGGTCAGCCCGCCCGGTCCCGCCCAGATGACCGACGATCGTGACGACGGAGGACCGATGACAGAACCGATGAGCGTTGCCCACCGCATCGACGGCACGTTCACCCAAGCCGACATCGACCAGACGCGGAACTTGAACTCGTTGATCGCCGCCTACACCGCAACCATGCCGTCCTTCTCCACGACAGAGGGCCTCGCCGAGTTGCGCACCCGGCCGAGTGAGCTCCAGGGCCCGCCGGTCCGCGGGGTCATCACGAGGGAGGTGCCCGGACCGGACGGACCGATCGCGATACGCCAGATCGAGCCGCCGAACCAGCCTCGCGCGGTCCACCTGGACCTTCACGGCGGCGGCTGGTGCATCGGTGAGGCCACTGCCAACGACTCGAGGAACGAGCAGCTCAGCCATGAGATCGACGTGGTCGTCGTGAGCGCGGACTACCGGCTGGCGCCCGAGCATCCCTTCCCCGCTGCGCCAGATGACGCGGAGGCCGTGGCCAGCTGGCTGCTCGATGAGTCGCGCGCGCTCTGGGGCACGGAGCGGTTGACCATAGGTGGTGGTTCGGCCGGCGCTCACCTCAGCGCGCTGACCCTGGTTCGGCTTCGCGATCTTCACGGCACCGAGGCGACTGACCGCTTCGCTGCCGCGGTCCTCGACGCCGGCGCCTTCGACTTGAGCCTGACACCAAGCGCGCGGGCAAGCGACGAGGCACTGGTGATACCCCGCGACGTGCTCGACGCATGCATCAGGTACTTCGTTCCCGGCCGTGAGCCCGAGTCGCTGCGCGACCCGGCACTGTCACCCCTGTTCGCAGATCTCTCCGGCCTTCCGCCCGCGCTGTTCCTGGTCGGCGAGCTCGATCCGCTACTGGATGACTCGTTGTTCATGGCTGCCCGTTGGCAGGCGGCTGGCAACC
>JAHFUU010000208.1 GCA_023264915.1 Microthrixaceae bacterium
GGCGGGCGCACCCAGACGACGAGTGGGGCCAGCTCCCGCCTGAACGACGAAGCAGGGAGTCGGCGCCAACCAACACGCGCTGAGGAGCGCAGAGAGGGGACAGGATGGACCAGTTCGGCAGCACGCTTTCATACGCGGTCGACATCGTCTTCTGCGTCGACTGCACCGGCAGCATGGAACCGGTGCTCGAGCAGGTGAAGGCAAGCGCACTGAGCTTCCACGAACGCCTTGCGGACGCCATGGCCGACAAGCGCAAGAACATCTCGAGCCTGCGCATCCGCACGATCGCCTTCCGTGACTACCTGCACGATCAACCCGACGACGTGATGCTGGCCACGCCCTTCTTCGACCTGCCCGAGGAGTCGGCCGACTTCGATGCCGCAGTTCGGATGCTCGAGCCCTTTGGCGGCGGCGACGAACCCGAGTCCGGGCTCGAGGGACTGGCGTTCTCGATGCACAGCGAGTGGGAGCGCGGCCTCGACAGGCGGCGGCACATCATCGTGATGTTCACCGACGCCTCGGCCCACCCGCTCGAGCGTGCATTCCACATCACTGGGGCTCAGTACCCGGGAATCATCCCCCAGACCCTCGACGAGCTGACCGAGGTGTGGGAATCACCCAACGGGGGGGTGATGGAGCACAGCGCCAAGCGCCTGCTCATCTATGCGCCCGACGTGTTCCCCTGGAACGTGATCTCCTCGACCTGGTCGAACACGCTCCACTACCTCTCCAGCGCCGGCGACGGCCTCAACGACCAGGAGTTCCGCCAGATAATCGACAACATCGCCAACAGCGTGTAGATCAGAGCCGATGACCTCGACGCCGAGCGAGCAGTGGCGCTGCGCCTACTGCGAGACCTGGAACCTCGCGTCCCACGAGAGCTGCCTGGTCTGCGAGCGAGAGCGGCCGGCCGGATCTGTCACGTCCCGGCCTCCGACCACGCCGGTGCCACCGGCTGGCTCATCGGCCGGCTACAAGCCGCGACCTGCACCCCGATCGCCTCCCACGCCCCCCCTCCCCCCAGCTGCCCACGGCGCGCCGCTCAGCCGCCGGTCCGGTCCACCGGTCGTGTACGTGGCCTCTGTCCCTCCCCGGCCCGCGAGCTGGTGGAGGGTGCCTGCGATCATCCTCGCGGTCGGGCTTCTCGTGGTGATCGGTGTGCTCGTCGGCCTGATCCTCACCTCCTGACCATGATCGATCCACCGGCTGACGACGCGCCCCCGATCGACTGGATGCGTGAGGTCGGTGAGGCCGGTCGCGGCTCTGACCGGTTGGCTCCTGCGCCAGACTGTGGCCAGCTGCTCGCCGCCTCGACTGGTCTTGCCAGCACCGTAGAGACGGACTTGATGATCGAGTGGCTCCAGAGGGCGGTCGCCCGGGCCTCTGACCGGCGCGACCAGATCGGCGAGCGCCTCGCGCTCACGCTTGTCGAACTGCTCGGCGGTGCAGGGGGCGGCACCACCGGCACCACCGGCACCACCGGGGGCACGGGGAGAACGGGGGGCCTGCCCCAGGTGGTGCTCGATGACGAGCAGGCAGGCAACGGCGAGCTCGGGCTGGTGATCCGAGCACATGTCGCCATCGCGACATACCTGAGGGACGGACCCGCGACCGGGGTTCCAGCGCTTCGAGGTGCACTGGCCGACACCCACATCGGCCGGAACGAGAACGTCGAAGCCGTGCTGCGCTGCTTCCTTGCCCACGCCAACCTTCTGGAAGGCAGCAGCGGCCAGCTCAACCGTGAGCTCCGGCGGGTGTCCGACCTCGGCAGCGGGTCATCCACACCGACCATCACGGGTGCGCTTCGCGACGGGATCCTCGGAACGTGGCAAGCAGCAACCGGTGACCGCAACGGGGCAGCGGCCACGTTCTCGTCGTCCACGAACCGCTGTCGCCACGATCCTCGTGCAGCGGCACTTCTCTCGGCCTTCGAGGCCGAAGCGTCCATCTCCGACGAAGGCGTGGGCGGGCCCGATGGTCGCCACGATCCTTGGCCCGGCAGTGGCCGACCAGCAGCCGAGTGGATCGGTGAGATGGCGCGACGCGGCCAGGCACGGGTCATCGCCTCGCGAGGGCAGCCGGGTGAGGCCATCGAGCTTCTCGACGGCATCGAGCCGACGACGTTCCAGGGTGCCGTCACGACCGTCCTTCTGGCGAGGCTGCTCATCGGCCAGGGCAACCAGGCCCGGGCCACCGCCGCACTCGGGCCAGCAGTCGAGGTGCTAGACCGGGCCGGTGCAAACCGGGCGGCCGTCGAGGCTCTGATGTTGCTGGGTTCGGTAGCGGCCGCCGAAGTCGAGCGATCCGACGCGTACGCGCGCGCGCTCTCGCTGTCCACCAGTGACCCTCTGTTCGAGGCCTGCTGGGCCACCAGGCCGCCGATGAACGTGCGCGTCATCGGCCAGAAGGCGCTTGCCGTGGGCAACGAACCGCTCGATCTGGGAGACAGGGCCGAACAGCTGTTCATCTCAGTGCTGGTATCGGGCGAGGCCGGGGCGCACTGGGAGACGGTGGCTGCGTGGTTGTGGCCCGACGAGGCCGACATGGCCAAGCTGAAGAGCCGCGTCAGCTCGACCACCAACCTGTGCCGCAAGGCCCTCGGGTCCGAGGCTTGGCGCCTCGTTCGCGAAGGCCCGATCCTCAAGGTGCACCGGCGCTCGCTGCATCTCGACCTTGACGACGAAAGCGCTCTCGCCGGCATGGGGTCGCTCCCGGACTCGGCCCGGGAGCCCTTGCTCCCCGGGTGGGCCCAGCTCGAATGGGTCCAGGATGCCGAGCAGGCCCGCTCTGAGCGGATGCCCTGACCCAAGGCGCCGGTGATGGGTGAGCATGGAAAGGCCATGCGACGGGTCACGGCCCCCGAAGCGGAACCCGGCGCTTTGGATCCGCGAACCGCCGATGTGGATCCGTTTCCCTGACCTTTTGCCTTGCAGGGACTCCTGAGGTGCCGATAGGTGCCAAGGGAGTAGGGCCTTCCACGCGGGCCGGCGGCGCGGTGCCGGCGGCGTCCGGCGCGGGGCCTCACTCGTATGGGAGGTGCGTCATGGTTCGTTGCCCGAGCTGCAAGACGATCCAGCGAGATGGGCAGTCCAACTGCCAGGCCTGTGGCACCGCTCTCGCCGGCGGGTCAGGCCCCAACGGGCCCAGCGGACACGCCAAGAGCGCCCCCGGCCAGGGTGGCAACGGCCAGTCCGGCAACGCCGGCCGGCAACCCGCGAACGACCAGGCCGCTCCCGGGCGAAGGACCGTGGCAGGCCAGGAAGGGCCGGGCGCGCCGCGAGCGGTCACGACAACTCCGCCCCCTCCCCGTCAACCGACGTCGACTGCTGCCCAGACCTTCCAGATCGCACCGCTGGCGGCCCCGGCCAGCGAGGACCTCGTCAGCCCGGCGCCGCCGATCGCTTCTGGTCCTGTCGTGTTGGGCCCGGCTTCTGATCCCGCGGTGAGCGGTCGGCCTGCCCATGCCCCCGACCCTTACGTCTCAGCGGCCTCAGGGTCCAGCCCCGTGGTCGTCGGCCCCCCTCCCGAGGAGGGATCCTCCACCACGGCCCTCAAGGTGACAGCCGTGGTGATGGGTTCACTCGTGCTGGTGACGCTCATCGCTCTGGTCGTCGTGCTGTTGCGCGGCCAGGACGACCAGGTCACCACGGGGCCGTCCACCTCGGCACCTTCCTCCTCCGCCGCCCCCACATCGGCTCCCACGACCGTCCAGCAGGCCCCGGCCTCGGTCTCGATCAGCGCGCAGCGCACGACGGTGAACACCGGCGAGGCGATCACCATCAACGTCTCCTTCACGGGCGATCCGAACGCTGTCGAGACCACGACGCTGGTGATCAACACGGTGCCCTCTCCCGAGCCAGTCAAGGGCCTCAAGAGCTCGTTCACCGTCGACGCGGGCTCCGTGGCGGCCAGCTCGACGTTCAAGGTCGCGATCTTGATGAAGGACGGCCACCAGATCGAGAGCCAGGCGGCCACCGTCAACATCGTCACCCCGACCACCCCGACTCCCCAGACCGTGTACGTAACCCAAACGACCAGCCCACCAAACACCAGCTGCATGGACTTCTGCGACGGGCCCGGAACGACGGCGAACATCCGGCCAGGCCACACCCTGATGGGGATCCGCAGCACGCCCAGCCGGTCTGGAGAGCTCGTCCGCAACGTCGACTCGGGTGACACCACCGTGATCGGCATGTGCACCGTGACCGGCGAATGGGCCCCCGCCGTCGGCAACGCCCCCGCGGGAGACAACTGGATCCGCCTCACCGACGGCAACTACTTCTGGGACAGCTGGACCTACAACATCTGGCCTCGGTGCTAGCACCTCGGTTGCGGTCCCGATCCATGTGACCGCCTGGGCGTGGCCGGCCCCTCATCCTCTCGGGCCGACGCCGGCGCTCGAACCTCCGTGGGAGGCCCGCTCGCTGGCGCTCGCGGGCGCGTGGCTGACCGCCCTTTGACAGCGATTGACCGCCCTTTGACAGGTCTGGGGTCTGATGCTCCCAACGAAGCGGCCACCCGGCACCGGGGGGCCGGTGTCAAAGGGAGGCCGAGACATGTTGCGTTGCCCGAATTGCAGGACCATCCAGAACAAGGCGGCCACAACCTGCCAGGCATGCGGCTCAGAGCTGGCCCATGGCGATCGCCAGGCAGCGGGTCCACAGCGCAAGATCCTCGCCAGCCAGGCCGGCCGCAACGGGGCTGCCGGCGCCGTCGCGGGCTCCGGTGTCGCCCTCGCCGAGGCCCCGTCCCCGGCCCCCCTGAGCCTCACCCGGGCACCGGCGGGACTGTCCCGTGCCAGATCACAGCCGCCACGCGCCCGTGCCCCACAGCAACCCGCGGCACCCGTTGCCACCCCCAGCGTCACGCCACCTCCGGCCATCGACCCGGATCCCGTCGTGCTCGGGCCAGCGTCGGACCCCGGCCTCGCCTCGGTGCCGCAGCTTCGTGCAGAGGGCTACACCGTCGCCGGCCAGCGTGTGCCGCACCCTGTCGTCGTCGGGCCACCAGAGGCGCCAGCCAGGTCCAACATCGGCCTGAAGGTCGCGGCAGTCGCAGTGTCGTCCCTCGTGCTCGCGATCCTCGTCGCTCTGGTGATCGTCGTGATGAACAATCGGGGTCCGCACGACCCGATCCCACCGTCGACGACGGTCGTGCCGCCGACGACCGCAGCCGCCGCCACACCCACCACTGCTCCATCCCCCGCATCGGTATCTGTCACCGCGCAACGCGCGAACGTCATCGAGGGTGAGGCTGTGACGATCAACGTGTCGTTCACGGGTGACCCGAGCCAGGTCGAGTCCACGACGCTGGTGATCAACGACGTACCGCTTTTGCAGGACAAGGCCCAGGGCCTGCGCAACTCCTTCACCGTCGACGCCGGCAGGACCGCCGCAAGCACCCGGTTCAAGGTAGCGGTGCAGATGAAGGGTGGGCCCCAGATCGAGAGCAACGCCACACAGGTCAGCATCGAGACCACGACCACCACCACGCGCTTGGCTCCCCCGCCCCCGCCTCCGCCCACGCCCACAGCCACGGC
>JAHFUU010000209.1 GCA_023264915.1 Microthrixaceae bacterium
GCGAGCAAGAGCGAGTCAGCCCCAGATGCCCTCATCTTGGAGATCTGGGAGCCCACATCGCCCTGGCCCATGTCATAGATCTGCTCGCTCACCATCGTGACACCAGTCCCGGTGATCGCCTTCTTGAACGAATCGGCGTACCGGGCGCCGAACTCGTCGTTCTGGCGAAGGATCCCCACCTTGGCCTCGGGCTTGGAGCGCCTCAGGTAGCTCGCGAACGCGCCAGACTCGACACCGGGTGCTGGAAGTGACCCGATGAGCCACGGGTAACGATCGGGGTTCGCCATCGTCGGTGCACCGCTGGCCGCGAACAGGTCAGGGACGCACGACTTGTTGAGATCGGCTCGAAGGGCGAGGTTGTTGGTCTCGCCGATCACATTGAACAGAGCGAAGACCCTGTCCTCGTCGATCAGCTCTCGCACGTTGCTCTTCGTGGTGGCGGGATCGTTCTTGTCGTCCTTGGTGATCACGGTGACCTTCCGGCCGTGAACCCCACCGTCGGCGTTCTGGGCACTCAGGCGCGCCTGCCATCCCTTGGAGATGTCACCGAAGGAGGCATAGGTGCCGGACTGGGCGAAGCTCGAGCCGATCTTGAGGTCACCGTCGGGAAGCGGGGCCGTCGCATCCGCAGAGTTGCTGCAACGCTGGGTCGCCGTCTCCAACCCGAGGGCTGTCGGAGGCCGCCCGATGACGAGCGATGTGGGTGGCGGCGCCTCAGAAGCGGTGCTGGCCGGTCGGCTGCGCCCGATCACGAGTGACGAGATGACGAGCACGATGACCACGCCGGCCACCACCCCCACAGCCGGCCAACCCGCGAGGAACCCCAGCGATGATTGCTGCACCCTGCGCGCAGGCTCGACCTCTTCGGGCCCTGCGCCCTCGACCTTGCCCTCCCCGGGCTCGCCTTCCTCGACCTTGCCCTCCTCGGGCCCTGGGGCCCCGGGCCTTGGGTCCTCAACCTCGCCTCCCTCGGGCCTTGGCTCCTCGAGCTCGACACCGGCTGCTGCTGGCCCGACCACCACGGCTTCGGCTGCCACATCGGGCAGGGGCGAGCTCGCTCCGGGCGCGCGCCGCGAGCTGGCCGGCATCGAGCCCGCGCCCTCACCGCTCGGCCCGGCCGGCACGGCCGTCACCTCCGGTGCGGCTGGCTGTCGATCATCTCCCATGTGCCGCCCGTACTAGACGACGCCCCGGCCCCGGGACAAGCCACCCACGGTCGTCCCGGCTCTCGCCACGGTCTCGGCCTGATCCCACAGGAGCCGCTCTGCTCAGGCAGAGCAGGCTTGGGCGCCCTCGAAGAACCCGGTCCGCAGCGCCTTGACCCGCTCGAAGGAGTCGAGCTTGCCTTCGTTCTCGGGCGGCTCGCTGAAGGCCAGGAAAGCTTGTATGGACTCGTCGAGATCACCCGGTGACAGCGAGAGCGCGTCGGGTCCGGTGCGCTGGGTGGCTGAACCAGGCGAGACCGTGGCCGCCCATGCACCGGTGAGGCAGGACTGCTGGAGCTGTGCCTGCGTGGCGGCAGCATCGACCTGGTTCTGGAGCTGTGCCGCGACCGCGAACTGGTGAGCCATCAGCGTTGCCACGCCGAAGTCGCCGATCGCGTCGTACACGTTGCGCAGGAACGTGTCGTCATAGCCGACGTAGTTCTCGGGTGCGCAGTAAAAGACGTTGTTCTTGGCCTGGTCCTCAGTCAACTGCTCGGTACCGCATCGCGGTGGCGACGTGTATGCCTTGAGGGAGTCGATCTGTCGGAAGTTGATGCCGGCCCTTCGAGCTGCCTCGGTGTAGAAGTCGTTGAGATCCCGCGCGGTTGCCGTCACGATGTCGTCATAGGGTGCGTTGCCCTGCCTGCTGGCCTCCTCATCGTCGGAGAACTTTGCCTGGGTGAGCTGCGGCAGATCCTTGAGGTACTCGGCACAGCGCTTGGGGCCCTGCACGAAGCCCTCCTGAAAGGCGTTGATGCGGTCAAAGGCCGTTCCATGCGCGCCCGGCTCGTTTGGATCGGTGGCCCCCACAGGGTCGCGAAGCTCCAACAGGGCGGCCAGACCCTTCTGAAGATCGCCGGTCTGCACGGTCAGGTGCTTGCCGTTGCCGTCGGCCTGCCATCTCGCCCATGCACCTGCGAAGCAGTCAGCCTGTTGCTCCTTGACGATCGTCTTGACGTCGATGCTGACACCACCGCGGTTGGAGATGCCATGGCCCCACTCGTGGGCCAGGACCAGCCCGACGGCGAACTTGCCGAACTTGGCGTTCATCTGAGGTATGAGGTCACCTCGGTCCCACGCGATGTAGTCGTCCAGGTAGCAGTAGTAGGCGTTGTGCTTCTGCTGCGCGTAGGTGAACTCGGTCCCCCCACAAGACGGTGGCGGGGTCGACGCGTCATAGGGATGCCTTCCCTTCGCGAGGGGCTTGAACTCGACGCCGTAGGTCTCCTCCAGATGAGAGCCCCAGTAGTCCTCGACGTCGTCGAGCACGGCGTTGACTATCTCATCGGGCCCCTCTTCAGCAGAGTTCGGGCCGCGGCCCTGCGAGCCGACGCGTGATGCCTCGCCTCCCTTGCTCCCCTTGCCTGCCGTGGTCGGGGCGGCGCCCTGCACCGCTGACGAGCTCCCCGAGCCCGAGCTGCACGCTGCTGACAGGGCCATGAGCGTGGCCGCCGCCACGATCAGTCGTCCGAACCGTCCAATCCGCATCATATGTCTCCGAGTGGTCCTGCCGGGCAGGCCCCGGAGCTCTCGATCCGCTCGGCCCGGCCATGTCGGTGTAGGAGAACCCCGACAATAGGGGAACATCCACAGATGCACGCGGCAGGCGATAATCGAGTGTCGGTCGCCGACCTGGGGTCAGCCTGTACGCAAGAGGTCCGACGGGGGCTGCTCCCCAGCACCGAGGCGCCTCGTGGCTGGCCAGCGACGGTGGGCGGCTCGGCATCTTCCGCGACAAGGATCCGGCTTCGGGCCGTCAGGTGCGCGCGTCCATGAACATGACCTTGAGCTGGTCGAAGGCTTCGATGCAGTGACCCGCACCAAGGCACACGCATTCAAGCGGTGCATCGACGAGGTGGACCGGTATCTCGGCCTCCTCCTCCAGGCGGAGATCCAGGCCCTTCAGCATCCCGCCGCCTCCGACCAGGTAGATGCCTTGCTGGATCAGATCCTGGGCGAGCTCTGGAGGAGCCTGACCGAGGCACGCGATGACCGCGTCGACCATCGCCGAGACGGGCTCCTCGATGGCCTCGCGCACCTCCTCTGCTGAGAGCACGACGGTCTTGGGGAGGCCGCTCATCAGCTCGCGTCCCCTGACCTCTGCGGCGTACTCGTCCTCGGTCGGCCATGCCGATCCGATGGTCACCTTGATCTCCTCGGCCGTCCGCTCGCCGATGGCGATCCCGTACTCACGGCGGATGTAGGTCTGGATGTGTGCGTCGATGTCGAAGGATCCGACGCGCACGGCTTCGAGGGCCACGACTCCACCCAGAGAGATCAAGGCAACCTCAGAGGTGCCTCCGCCGATGTCCACCACCATGTTGCCCAGTGGCTCGTTGATCGGGAGCCCCGCACCGATCGCCGCGGCCATCGGCTGCTCGAGAAGGAACGCTTCAGACGCGCCGGCCCGCTTGGCAGCCTCGATGACAGCCCGCCGCTCGACGGCCGTGATGGCCGACGGCACGCATATGACCACACGCGGCCGGTTGAACCTGTTCACGCCGACACGTTGCAGGAGCAACCGGATCATCCGCTGCGTGATCTCGAAGTCGGTGATGGCGCCCTGGCGGAGCGGCCTGACAGCCACGATGTAGCTCGGCGTGCGACCGATCATCTGCCATGCCTCGTGGCCCATCGCCAGCACGTCCTGGGTGCGACTGTTGAGGGCGATCACCGACGGCTCGTTCAGGACGATCCCCTCACCGCGCGCGTAGACCAGCGTGTTGGCGGTACCCAGGTCGATGGCGAGATCGCGGGCCAGCGGGGGCTCCTTGTTTGGGCTTCACGCCAGCTCGGCGTGCCCGATCGGATCAGAGGGTGTTCGGGTTCAGGGTCCTGTGAGAACGACCAATCGTAGGCAACGCCGTCGCGTCCAGATCAACTGGCCAGCTGTGATGCAGCTGCTTCAGCGCCCGGTCCGGCGGCGGCTCAGGACCTCGTCGCTGCCCTGCTGCTGGCGCATCTTCTGAGCCGTCCGGATCTTCTCTGCGATACCCAGGTTCGCGCGCGTGGGAACGATCGGCTTCAACGGCTGCGGCTTGCGCTTGTGCTCGACCTGCTCGCTCGGGTCATGGGCCAGAGCTGACATCTCGCGCTGGAACTCGTCGATGCTGGACATGAACGTGGTGGGCTTGCGTGAACGCAGCCAGATGTATGAGATCGCCGGCGCGGAGATGATCACCACTATGCCCAGGAACGCTGCATTGCTCACCGACCGGCCACCCCGGCGTCAGGCTCGTTGCTGGCTCGAACCGGTCTGACCGGCTGAGCAGCCAGAGCCCAGCTCTCGCCATCTGCCCAGGTCTCGCGCTTCCAGATCGGCACGGTCTCTTTGATGGTGTCTATCCCGAATCGTGCCGCATCAAAGGCAGCACCTCGATGCGGGGCCGAGGCGACCACGAAGACCGACGACTCGCCGATCGGCACCTCGCCCAACCGGTGGATCAAGACGAGGCGACCCAGGTCCGGCCAGCGGTGCCGGGCCTCTCCTGCGATCTCGGCGAGCCGGGGCAGCGCCTGCTCCTCGTAGGCTTCGTACTCGAGCCTCTCCACACCCTCACGCCCGTCCGCGTGGTCGCGAGCTGTGCCGCTGAAGGCCACCACGGCGCCACAGGACGGCTTCACCGCCCAGTCCGCCGCCTCCGCGAGCGGCAGGGGCTGCTCGGTGAGACCGATCCAGTCGTCGCCTTCGGGAGGGGGAACCAACAGCGCCATCGGGACGGAGTGTATTCGCGACCCGATCTCGGCATGGAGCCCGGCCTGCACGCTTGACCCCGGCGGGCTCCAGGTTCGCCCCGCGGCGTGCCACCAGGCTGGTGTCACTATCGTGGAAGCGTGGCCACAGAGGGCGAAGCCGACGATTTCGGCTTCCATCCCCCACCCCCGGACGAGCGGTCCTGGAGACACCCGTCCGAGCTGGGAGGAGCTTCACCTCCTTCGCGCCCGGTCTCCCTCGTGACGGCAATCGGGCCCGCTCCGCGCCGGCCGGCCAATGCCCGAACCTTGCTGATCTCGGTCATGTCGGCGCTGGTGGGTTCGGTTCTCACCCTTGCAGCTGTGACCATCACCGGACGCTTCAACCCGGAGCCGCCAGGCCCGGCGGGCGTCGAGAAGCACGAAGTCGACGCCGCCCGAACATCGCAGTCACCGGTAGAGATCGCCGAGAAGGTGATCCCATCGGTGGGGCGGATAGACGTGTCGAGGCCCAACGGCTCGGTCGCGGGCACAGCGGTCGTCTTCCGCAGCAACGCTCAGGCCGGGTACCTCATCACCACGGCGGACCTGCTCGATGGCGCCGACAAGATC
>JAHFUU010000210.1 GCA_023264915.1 Microthrixaceae bacterium
CACTGCTGGATCCGCCAGCATGCGAGCCTTCCGGGCTAGCACCAAGCACCCGGTGAGCCGGCCGCGCTCCTCTGGTTGAGTTGGGGTTGCGGATCCAATAAGATGATGACAGTTCAAGTGACAAAAGGTTGGCTGGCCGAGGGGCACCGCGGCACCTGCGGGTGAGATCGGTGGCCAAGGCTCAGGTGGCCCGGGTCAACTGCGTCCACGTGGGCCCCCGGCCAGGAGGCACAGGTCCCGAGCCGAAGGCTTGCCAGCCCCTACACAGCCGGAGAGGCCGATGGAGATCCTTCGCACACCCGACGAGCGGTTCGAGAACCTGCCTGGCTATGACTTCGACACCCACTACGTCGACGTGGCGGCCGGCGACGGCTCCGAGACCGCCATCAGGGTCCACTACCTCGACGAGGGGCCCTCCGGGGCGACCGAGACCGTCCTGATGCTCCACGGCGAGCCGTCCTGGTCGTTCCTGTACCGCAAGATGATCCCCACCCTCAGCGAGGCGGGGCATCGCTGCATCGTGCCCGACCTCGTCGGGTTCGGCCGCTCTGACAAACCGTCGGTTCGCACCGACTACACCTATGAGCGCCACGTCGAATGGATGCGCTGCGCGCTCTTCGACGAGCTCGGGTTGAGCGGCATCACCCTTGTGTGCCAGGACTGGGGTGGGCTGATCGGGCTGAGGCTGGTGGGGGAGCACCCAGATCGGTTCGCGAGGGTCGTCGCGGCGAACACCTTCCTGCCGACCGGAGACAACCATCCTGGTGACGCGTTCCTGGCGTGGCAGAAGTTCTCCCAGGAGGTACCCGACCTGCCCGTGGGCAAGATCGTCAACGGGGGCTGCACTACCGATCTGAGCCCTGAGGTAGTAGCGGCCTATGACGCGCCGTTCCCAGAGGAGTCCTACAAGGAGGGCGCCCGCCAGTTCCCCCTCCTGGTGCCCACATCACCGGATGACCCCGCTGCCCCGGCGAACCGCAAGGCGTGGGAGACCCTGTCGAGCTTGGACAGGCCGTTCCTCACCGCCTTCAGCGACAGCGATCCGATCACTGGTGGAGCCGACAAGGTGCTCGTCGCCCTGATACCCGGCGCACAGGGCCAACCGCACACCACCATCGTCGGCGGTGGGCACTTCCTCCAGGAAGACCGCGGTGAGGACCTTGCGCGGGTCGTGGCGGACTTCGTGTCAGCCTCGTGACCCGGGGGGCCCACCGGCCCGACGGTCATGTGTGAGACGGAGGTGGCTGACCTCCTCATCTTCTATTCACCGGGCCAGGACCAACGACGGCCGGGACGTCGCGGTCAAGATGGCTGCGGCCAGGTGTCGAGCGCGAGATCGCAGTCGATCTCGACGATGCCCGGGTCGCACGGGATCGCCGGCCCTCATCTCCCGGTCGCGGTGGGGTCCTCATGTCAGCGGGGGACGCGCCACATCGCGAACAGCACGGGGGCACCGGGAACCGCGATCTCGCCGGTGACCGTGAAACCGAAGCGCTCGTAGTAGGGCACGTTCTCAGCCTTGGATGACTCGAGGTACGCACCGAACCCCTCGCTGTCACATCGGCTCATCACGGCGTTGACCACGGCCTGCCCGGCCCCGCTGCCTTGTCGCGCAGGGTCCGCGCCGAGGATGCCCAGATACCAGTGCGGCTCGCGCGGATGGAGCGCCTCGACGTCATGCATCAGGCGGAGGCCCGCGATCGATCGGCCCCGGAAGGCAGCCAGGGCCAGGGGAGCGGCGCGGGCGCCGTCGGCGAGCAGCACTCGCCATCGATCAGGAGCGGCCCACATCGCGACCGCGGCCTGGTTCGTCGTCGTCAGCACCAGGTTCCGCCTGCGGTAGCGGTCCAGCTCGACCTTGTAGAAGCGCTTCATCCGCGCGTAGCGGTCGCGCTCGTCGGGGAGGAGCCAGCAGATGATCGGGTCATCGAAGAAGGCGCGGGCCAACACGTCAGCGAGTACGAGACGGTCTCCCTTGGTCGCCTCGCGCACCTCGGGTCTGGGGATCGCAAGGGGTGTGGCCATCAGTTGCTCCCGTACAGGTGCCTGTTGAGCTTGGCGTAGATGCCCTTGTTCTTCGCGTAGAGCTCCTTGAAGGCTTCGAAGAGCCCGTCATAGGTGGCGCGGGTCGTCGGGTCGGGGTTGAAGGTGTTCGCCACCGCCACCCGCTCGGGTATCTCGTCCCAGCTCAGGTGGCCGAGGGCCACCGCCGCGGTGAACCCGGCACCCCGAACGTTCGCGAGCACCGGGTCGGCCAGCTGGTTGATCGGCCGGTCGAGGACGTCGGCCATGATCTGGCACCAGAGGTCAGACCTGGCACCGCCACCGGCGAAGTTGATGTGCTCGAAGCCGTCTGGCCGATCCTTGCGCACGAAGCGTTCGGCCGCGTCCATCATCCACCGGGTGTTGAGAGCAACCCCCTCGAACACGCTCCTGATGATCGTCGCCCGATCAGTCGTCAGGGACGCGTTGAACCATCCACCGCGGATGAAGTGGTTGTCGACTGGCGTGCGCTCGCCGTTGAGCCACGGGGTGAACAACAGGTCGTGGCTGCCTGGCGGGACCCTGGCCGCCATCGCGTTGAGCCGGTCGAACACGTCAGCGGGAGGGCCCTCCCCGTCACGCAGCTCGTCGTCAGGGAACAGGACGTTGTCGATCAGCCAGGTGAGGTTCTTGCCGGCGACGTCTTGCTCTGTGGCCACCCAGTACCGTCCGGGGATGCCCGAGGGGAGCGACGTGATGTTGGAGCCGAGATCTGTCTTCTTGAACGGCACGTGGCATGACAGCCAGGACGACGTCCCGACATAGAGGTGTGCCTCGAAGTCGCGCACGGCACCCGCGCCGATGCCTGCCGATGCGGTGTCACCGGTGCCCATGACGACCTGCACATCGGGGTTCACACCCAGCTCGCCGGCTACCTCGGGTGTGACGGGACCGAGGATCGCCCCGGTTGGCAACAGGTCAGGCAGCTTCGACCGGTCGAGGCCGCACATGGCGATCAACGAGTCGTCATACGCGACTGATGACAGGTCTCGGTTGTCGGTCGACCAGTAGCCGGTGATCGAGTCATATGACGCTGCGGTTCGCCCCGTGAGACGCATGTTCAGGTAGTCCATCGGCTCGAGGAAGGCGGTTGTGGCCGCGTAGATGTCAGGCCGCTCATCCTTGATCCACAGGATGTGGCCCACCGGGTCCTTGCCTGTGCGTGAGGGCAGCCCCCCTGTCATGCGGAGCCACTTGCGTGCCTTCAGCGCGTTGTAGCCCACGCCCGGGATGGTGGGGAAGCCACCGGTCACTCGCTCGGCTTGGGGGGCACCGCGGCTGTCCATCCAGATGAGGGCGTTCATGAGGTGCTTGCCGTCGCTGCCCACCGCGACCGTGCCCATCCACTGGGTCGACAGGTTGATGGCGACGATGTCCTCGACCGGAACGATCGAGCGGGCCACCAGTGCCTTCATGCCGCCGGTGATGGTGCGCCACCACTCCTCGGGGTCCTGCTCGGCGCCGCCGCCCTCGATGAGCAACAGCTCGTTGTGCGCGTACTCGTGCGCGACGACCTCACCATCGGTCGACACGAGCGCGATCTTCGGTCCACCGGTCCCCAGATCGGCCGCGAGCACGTACTTGGTGGGCTTCGCACAAGAGGTTTGTGCCATGTCTCGTGTTCCTCCGTGAGTCTTGCCTTCAGACCCTTTGCACCAGCGGCGGCCAGGCCCGCGGATCGTACCCGCACCGGTGCGCATGGAAGTCTGTCAGCTGTGGAATCGAGCGCGCTTCTCGGCTGGATCGGATCGGCCCTGTTCCTGGCGCGCCTGGTCCCCCAACCGCTCCGCCTTCATCGAACCGGGGTCTCCCACGGCGTCTCACCTCTGGCTGCGCTGAATGCGGCAGCGTCGGACGCCGCGTGGTTCCTCTACGGTCTGAGCTCAGGGTTGGCGCCCCTGTGGGTGTGCACGGCCCTGGCGATCCCGCTGGATGCCTGGACGCTGTGGCTCCTGCGGCATCGGGTCACAGTGCACGACGGGCTGGCAGCGTCGACCTGGGTCCTCATCATCGGGGCCGCTTGGGCGCTTCGCGGCGCGGATGGGCTTGGCGCGTCACTGGCGTTCAGCGTCCTGGTCAACCACGCTCCGCAGGTGTGGTCGGCTCTGCGCGGCGACCGCCTCGGCGGGATCGCGCCAGCCACGTGGTACTTCGCTCTCGCCGATGCGATGTTGTGGGGGGGCTACGGCCTTGCGGTCCGCGACGGTGCCCTTGTCGCGTACGGCATCGTGCTCACTGTCTCGGCACTGATCACGCTGGCGCGCCTGTGGCAGGTGGGTGGCAAGCGCGGCCTCACACCCGAGCTCCCCGAGGGGCTGCCCGACCCGATCGAGAACATATGACGGGCTGACTGCCCCACCGCCAACATCCCGCGGTGCGCGGTGGCCCGGGGTCAGCCGTACGAGGCTTCAGTCGAGTCCGCAGGCCGTTGCCTACCTGCGCCGGGCCTCCGTCGCTCAGAGGTAGTAGCCGATGACGTCCACGATGAAGTCGCAGCTGCCGGCGGCGCGGACCTTCATCTGGCCGCCGGCATCCAGCGCGACCGTGGCGCCGTTGGCGATGCTCGTGTCGGGTGAGGACCAGTTGAGCGACGATGTGCCCGGAAAGGTGATGCCGTTCTTGAACACGGCGAGCCATCCCGCAGCGCTGGTGTTGGTTGCTGTGAGGTTGATGAGCGCGCCGGCGGAGCCTGCGGGCACGCCGCCGTTGTTCTTCGCGTCTACTGTCCGCTCCTGACCCTCGCCGAGCTGGCCCTTCTGGACGTTGAGGGGGCTCCAACCGGCGCGGGAGTCATAGACGCGACTCGGCGCGGGGAGCAGGTTCAGCGAGCCGGCGGTCGTGGGGCCTGCCACCCGGCGCCATGTGCCGGGGTTTCCCGCCACGACGCATATCCAGGTGTTGGACTGAAGGTCCTGGTAGACCTCGCCGGGGTTGTGGGTGTCGATGCTAGCCCGGGGGTCGCCGTAGGTGGGCACGAGGCGCAACGCCGCCCGGTCGCCCTCGGCCTTGAGGCCGATGCTCCCCGGTCCGCGGCCGCGCCCGATGACGCCGTAGCTCTGCTCGGAATCGGTGAGGCCGATCACTCCGTGAGATGCGGGTGACTCCGAGGCTGCCACGCCCGCGATCGCCGCACCGGTGACACCTGCCAGCCCGTTTCCAGATGTCGCGTTGACGTTGTAGACGGTGAAGATGTTGTTGGGAAGCAGGCCACCGGAGTATTCGATCGCGGTCTCCGCGGTGGATGTGTTGGTCTGGCCCGCCACGACGGCACTCCCGTTGGTGGCAGCTGCCGGTGACGCACAGGCGAGGTCGACCGCGGCAGCCGCTCCGGCTGCGCCGACGAGTGCAACCCCGGCGTTGCGCAGCACCCTGCGCCGGTCGGGACGCTCGGCTGCGGGCGGTTCGCCGGGTGTGCAGCCCGAGGGACCTGACGGGCCAGCACGCCCGGCACGGAGGCCCC
>JAHFUU010000211.1 GCA_023264915.1 Microthrixaceae bacterium
TTCAAGAGGATGTTCTCGACATCTTCACCCACATAGCCGGCCTCGGTGAGGGCTGTAGCGTCGGCGATGGCGAAGGGCACGTTGAGCATGCGGGCCAGGGTCTGGGCCAGCAGGGTCTTGCCGCAGCCCGTCGGGCCGATCAGCAGGATGTTGGACTTGGCCAGCTCGACTTCGGACTCCTGGTTGGCTCCGAACTGGACGCGCTTGTAGTGGTTGTAGACGGCAACCGAGAGGATCTTCTTCGCCGACTCCTGGCCGATTATGTAGTCGTTCTCGAACTCATAGATCTCACGAGGCCGGGGCAGCTCGTCAAATCGAAGCTCGGTGCCCTCTGCCAGCTCTTCCTCGATGATCTCGTTGCACAGATCGATGCACTCGTCGCAGATGTAGACCCCAGGGCCAGCGATGAGCTTCTTGACCTGTTTCTGGGACTTGCCGCAGAAGGAGCACTTGAGAAGCTCACCGCCGTCTCCGAACTTCGCCACGTCTAGGACTCCCCCTGCTAGTGGATCGCCGTAATGGGCCCGCTGGTGTCAGCGAGCTCTCGATAGGAGATCACCTCATCGATGAGACCGTACTGCTTGGCATCTTCTGCTGACATTACAAAGTCGCGGTCGGTGTCCTGGTGGATCTTGTCGACCGACTGGCCTGTGTGGTTGGCGAGGATCTCTTCGAGCAGGGTCCGCATCCGAATTATCTCGTTGGCCGCGAGCTCGATGTCGGTCGCCTGGCCGTAGGCCTCAGAGTACGGCTGGTGCAACAGGATGCGTGCGTGGGGCAGCGCCAGGCGCTTGCCCTTGGTACCTGCCGCCAACAGGACCGCTGCCGCCGATGCCGCCTGCCCGAAGCAGATCGTGTAGATGTCGGGCTTGACGTACTGCATCGTGTCATAGATCGCGAACAGCGACGTGATGGAGCCGCCGGGCGAGTTGATGTAGAGGCTGATGTCCTTCTCGGGGTTGTCAGACTCGAGGTGCAGCAGCTGGGCGCAGATCAGGTTGGCAACATCGTCGTTGATCGGTGTGCCAACGAAGATGATGTTCTCTTTGAGGAGCTTGGAGTAAAGGTCATAGCCCTTCTCGCCCCTGTTGGTCGTCTCCCATACCTGGGGGACCAGGATGTTGTGGATCGGGTTCACTCGCTCGGTCAATCCTCGTGGTTGTCGTGGCGGGCCTAGTCGCCCGCTGGCGAGGCATCGCCAACTTCGGGCTGCGGCTCGGCGGCGGCGATTGCCTCTGGATCTTGTTCGCCTTCTTGTGGTTGGTCGTTCTCTTGGCCGTTCTCTTGGTCGCTGTCGACTTCGTCGCGCTCGACTGGCTTGAAGAGGCTGCGATCGAGCGGATTGCCTTCTGGGTCAACCACCTCGACCTGTTCGAGAAGCCACTCGAACGCCTTTCGCTTCTTGACGTCCGAGCGTACCGCTTGCACCTCACCCTCGCGCTCCAAGCGTCGGCGAACCTCGGCCGGCTTGGAACCGACCCGTTCGGCAACGGTCGCGTACTCGGCTTCGAGCTCGTCGTCGGTGCAGTCGATGCCCTGCGCGTCCGCGATCGCTCGTAGTGCCAGGTCGACCCGCGCCGACACCTCGGCAGGGCCCCTCAGCTCGCCGATGAGATCCTGCTGGCTCTGGCCGGTCATCTCCAGCCACTGGCCGAGCTCGATGCCCTGAGAGGCAAGGCGAAGGGCCAGGTCCTGGAGCTTCTGGCGCATCTCGTGCTCGATGAGGGGGGTGGGGATCTCATCCTCGACCAGGTCAGCGAGGGCCTCGCCAACCTGTTGGCTCAACTCCATCGCGCCGCGCATCCGCTTGATCGAATCGAGCCGCTCGCGCGTCCCGACGCGCAAGGCGTCCAGGGTCTCGAACTCCGACGCCTCATCCGCGAACGCGTCGTCCAGCTCGGGCAGCACCTTCGCCTGGACATCCTTCACGAGGATGCGGAACTGGATCGGGCGCACTGGAGCCGGCTCGTCGTCGCTGTCCTCCCCGGCCGGCGACGGGTTGACCTCGAAGGACAAGATCTCGCCGACCTTGGCACCCCGCAAGTTCTCATCGGCCTGAGGAGCAACCGAGTTGGATCCCACCTCATAGGAGTAGTCGTCGGCAGCGAGACCTTCGAGCTGCTCGCCGTCTTGGGTACCGGAGATGTCGATCACGACGACGTCTCCGTCGACGGCGGGCCGGCTGACCGATTCGAGGCTCGAGAAGCGCTCGCGCAGCTTCTCGATCTGCTCGTCAACCTCTTCGTCGGTTGGGATCGGGGGCGCGACGGTCACGCGAAGGCTCTGGTACCCCGGGACGATGACCTCCGGGCGCACCTCGACGATCGCGTCGAAGGCGATCTCGCCCTCTTCTTGACCCGAGGTGATGTCGATCTCAGGTGCACCGATGACATCGACCTCGTGCTCCTTGACCGCATCGACGTAGTAGCCGGGCAGGGCGTCCTCGATGGCTTTTGTGCGACCGATGCCCCTGCCCAACCGGGCCTCGAGCACCTTTCGGGGAGCCTTGCCCGGCCGGAAGCCGGGGATGCGGACCTCGCGAGCGATCTTGCGGAAGGCGGCGTCTATGGCCTCGTCAAGCTCGGGCTCCTCGACGACGACGCTCAGCTTCACCTTGTTGCCCTCGAGGGGCTCGACAGTGGATCTCACAGTCCGGCGAGTGTACCGGTGCTGACGCCACGCCCCGACATCTCAGGCATGTGCGCGACATGGTCGGGCTTGGCCTCAATGCGGACCTCTCGAGCGTCCCTCGCGCCCGCGGCGGATCTACAGAGGCACCAACGGCGACCACGGCCCCACCGAGGCGGCCTGTTGCCATGCGTGGAACACAGCGGGACCCGAGGTGGACAAGAACGCCTCGAGACGGCCGTCGGCATTGATCGAGAGCGAGCTCGCCACCGGAGCGGCAAGCGCGCACGCCAGAGGGGCGCCGTCAGCCCAGCCGCTGTTGGGGGCCTCCTGCCAGATGTGGCTGGCGCTGGCCGGACCGCCGGTCGTGATCACCTCGAGGCGGCCGTCGGTGTTTCGTTGAACCTGCGCTGCACCGGTCGCGCCAGCGGTCTGTTGGAAGGCTTCCCACGAGCTCCAGAACCAGCCCAGAACCGATGTCTGGTAGGTGTGGTAAAGGACCGAGTCGGATCCGATGCCGAACAGCTCGGCCCTGCCGTCAAGGTCGCGGCCCGTTGCGAGCCGGCCGTTGAGGAACCCTCCTGGCGGAGTCGGCAGGTTGGTCAGCGCCCCGGCGGTGGTCATCAGGTACAGCGACCCGGGGCTCGAGTAGGCAACAAGGACCGAGTCCTGGGTGCTCTCCTGGGACGGCGTTCCCGAGCTGTGGAACGCCGCTGTCTCGAACACGGTGCCAGGCGAGGGGTTGGCCGCGACCAGCGATACCCCGTTCCAGGGCATGCCTGGGCCGAGCTGGGAGTACCGAGGAGGTCCCCTCCGCCAGGGCCCTGGCCGAAAAGGAGGAGTGGGGCGGGGGCCCGACTGCAACCGGGTCGGCGCTCGGCACTGACCGAGTCAGGGCACAACCATGGCGTCAACGCCGTGACCACAGACGGCTTGTTGAGCCCCGGGGCGCTCAGAGCCCAATCGGACCACGACGAGTTGGGCGCGACCTGCCAGATGTTCCAGGTGCCACCGGGCGAATCGACGAAGGCCTCGAGCCGGCCGGCGCCGTCGAGGGCGATGATCGGGTCTCCCGCACCAACCGGGGTCGACCCCAGGGGCGAAGCCGTGCTCCAGGCACCGTTCGGCCATAGCTGATAGGCGTGGGACACGGAAGCACCTGCCAGCCATACCGCCTCGAGTCGGCCATCGGCGTTGCGGTCGACCGCTGTGGAGTGCTGGCCAGAGCCTTCGGAACCCGATGGCCCTGATGGCCCTGATGACCCTGATGGCCTGGCTGTCGAACCTTGAGATCGGGTCGGCACGCCGCGCGCGGGGTCCGGTGTCGGGGCCGGCGGCGCTGAGGTCGTTGCCGTGTGGACGGTGTCTGGGACAGGGGGCGCCGTGCCGGCCGGCTTGGGGCTCGGGCTGCCCTCAGGGGCACCGAGGGCCTGGCTGGTTCCTGCACCGATAGCTGCGGCGAGGGCACAAGCACATGCCAACCTCGGCCACCGGACACGCCGGCGGCCCTCCACCCGCGAGATGTTCCCCATCACTCACTCCTCAGGAACCGAGGTGACCCGCTCGGCGGGAGCGGCCACGCACCAGCAGTTGAGCGGTTGACACTAGCAAGCGCCTGGTTTCCAGGGGGGCTGCGCCCCGACGCATCCCCAACAATTGATCGCGGATCCCCAAGCGCCTGGTTTCCTGGGGGGCTGCGCCCCCACGCACCCTCGCTGGCGCTCGGGATGCTCCCCATCGCCGGCGGGTCGCGACAAGCGAGGTGCAGGGCGGCGGCGCCGGATCTCGACATCCTGGTGTTGGACGCCAAGGTGTCCCGCCCGCGGCGCAAGACCGTCCTCGGTTCGACGCGCGGTGCCACACTTCGGTGGATGAAGGAACCACCGGTGCCGGGGAGATGACTGACGCGACCGCCAAGACGGCCGGCGCGACCGGGGATGCCGGGGGCACGACCGGGGACACCGGCGACACGACCGGGGATGCCGGGGACACCGCGGGAACGATCGGCACGACCGTGAGTGGACTCGTCGACGCGACTCCCGCTGACCGTGACCGCTTCGTCGACTTCCTCAGGGCAGCGAGCATCTGCCTCGTCGTGCTGGGCCACTGGACCATCTCAGCAGTCACGCGCGATCCAGACGGATCGATCGCCGCCACCAGCGCCCTCGGCACATCGATACCGCTTCAGCTGGTCACATGGATCGTGCAGGTGATGCCCGTGTTCTTCTTCGTCGGCGGGTTCTCGAACCTGCTGGCAATCGATAGGCAGCGATCCCAAGGGGGCACATATGCCAGCTACCTCAACCGGCGCCTATCACGCCTGCTGCCGCCAACCCTGTTGTTCGTGGCCGTTTGGCTCGCAGTGGCGACCCTGCTGGGCTCGATCTCACTCGATCCAGACCTCGTGCGCCTTGCAAGCCTGCTCGCCTCCCAGCCTCTGTGGTTCCTCGCTGTCTACGTACTCGTCGTGGCGGCAGCTCCCCCGATGGCAGCGTGGCATCGCCGGTCCAGGTACATCCCGCCTGCGGCACTTCTCGTCGCCGTCGTGGCGCTCGACATGGGCCGGCTCTCGTACTCTCTGGACGGCCTCGCCATGGCCAACTACATCCTGGTGTTCCTGTTCGCCCAGCAGGCCGGCTTCTTCTACGGCGACGGTTCACTCGTCGATGTGCCCCGCCGGGCCTTGCTGGGGACCTCGGCCGTCGCGCTCGCCGTTCTCTGGCTGTTGGTGACTGTTGGCCCCTACCCGTTGTCCATGGTGGGAGTGCCCGGTGAGGCGCTGTCCAACATGAGCCCCCCGACGGTGTGCATCGTGGTGCTCACGGTCGCTCAGGTGTCGGCACTGATGGCCTTGCGGCCCGTCGCCAACG
>JAHFUU010000212.1 GCA_023264915.1 Microthrixaceae bacterium
TCATCCGGCAGGCCTCTGTCGACCCCAAGGTCCTGGCGATAAAGCTGACGCTGTACCGCACGACCAGGGACAGCTCGATCATCCACTCGCTCATCCGTGCCGCCGAGCGGGGCAAGCAGGTCGCTGCGCTGGTCGAGCTGAAGGCCCGCTTCGACGAGGAGGCCAACATCGAATGGGCCCGAGAGCTCGAGAAGGCGGGCGTCCACGTGGTGTACGGCCTGGTCGGACTCAAAACCCACACCAAGACCACGCTGGTCGTGCGCGACGAGAGCGCGGGGATCCGCCGCTACTGCCACATAGGCACCGGCAACTACAACCCGAGGACCGCTCGCCTCTATGAGGACATCGGCCTGCTCACCTGCGATCCCGACATCGGCACCGACCTGACCCAGCTGTTCAACTTCCTCACCGGTTTCGCCCGCGAGACCAAGTACCGCCGCCTGCTGGTCGCACCTCTTCACATGCGGAACGAGATCCAGGCGCGCATCGAGCGCGAGGCGCGAGCGGGGCCCCGGGGCCGGCTCGTGTTCAAGATGAACAGCCTGGTCGACCCGCAGATCATCGATTGCCTCTACCAGGCATCCTCGCAAGGCGTGCAGATAGACCTGATCGTGCGGGGCATCTGCTGCCTGCGGCCCGGCGTGCCGGGCCTGTCTGAGAACATCCGGGTGCGCTCCCTGGTCGGGCGCTACCTGGAGCACTCACGCATCTACCACTTCGCGCACGGCGGCGACGACGGTGGGCCCGCCTACTACATCGGCTCGGCAGATCTCATGCCCCGCAACCTCGATCGCCGGGTCGAAGCTCTCACCCCGGTGCTCGCGCCGGACCTCTGTGATCGCTTGGAGGAGATGCTCCAGATCAACCTGGTCGACGACACCCTGGCTTGGACCCTCGACCCCGACGGTGGCTGGCACAAGATCCTGGAGAGCTCCCTGGATGCCCAGCGGCACCTACAGGACCTGGCTCTTGCCCGGCGGAGGGCCTGAGGAACCGGTCACGGGCGTGAGATCGTGACAGGGGTGTCGGTTCGCCGAGAGGTTCGGATGTCCGTGCCAGCAGAGCTCGAGCTGGCGCCACTCGATGGGCTCGGGGTCCAAGGTGCTCTGAAGCTCGTGGAGGCGCCGGCCACCTGGGACGAGCTGGTCTGCGAGCACTTCGACACCGACGACCTCCAGCTTGTCCGGCGAGGCATCACCTTGACGCACAGCGCGGGGACTCCGAGCCAGTGGTCCCTCGAGCTGCCGAAGCCCACGAAGTCCGGTGTGCACCAGTCCGAGTGCCGCCTGATCCAGCTCGATGGTGACGGCGGCGACCCACCCGTGGAGCTCCTCGATCTGCTCACCGCGTACCTCCGCGATCGCCGGGTTCACGCTGTGGTCCAGCTGCACACGACCCGGTTGACCCACTTGATCCTCGACAGCGGTGCAGAGGTGGTGGCCGAGATCGACGAAGACTCAACTGCGGTGAAGCGGGCGGATCGCATAGCCGCACGCTTTCGCCACATCGAGATCGGGGTGTGCCCGGCGGCGGCGCCGGACCTGCTCGACGCGTTGGTCAACAGGCTTCGTGACGCTGGGGCAACTGAGCCCGATCCGTTGAGCGCTCTGGTCAGGTCCCTCGGTCCTCGAGCCCTGTCACAACCCGAGCTCCAACCTCTGTCGTTGACCCAGGACTCCACCGCCGGGGACGTGCTGAAGAGAGCCATGAACGCATCGGTCAACCTGGTGCTCGACCACGACCACGTGATCCGGCTCGACGACGACATCGAAGGTGTCCACCAGGCCCGCGTCGGGACGCGCCGGTTGCGCAGCAACCTCCGGTCCTTCGCCGGGGCTCTCGATCCAGGTTGGGCGCCGTCTCTGGCGGATCACCTCAGGTGGCTGGCACGCTCGCTGGGGGAGGTCCGGGACTGTGACGTGCTTCTGAGCCAGCTGCGGGTCTCGCTCAGCGAGCTGCCCGAGGTCGACCGGCGAGGCGCCGAGCCCCTCTTGGCTCTGCTCGCGCAGCAGAGGGCGGTCACGCAGCAACGCCTTCTCGGGGCCCTCAGGTCCACGCGGTACGTCGAGCTGATGGACGAGCTCGTCGCTTCTGTGCAGGTCCCATCCTTCGCGCCGATCGCCGAGGACCGCCCGAAGAAGCTCGTCTCGTTCGTGAAGAGGCCCTTTCGCAAGGTGACCAAGGCCGTGGAGCGCTTCGGCCTTGACCCCACCGACGAGGAGCTTCACGAGTTGCGGATCGACGTGAAGAGAGCGCGCTATGCAACCGAGGTCATCGCGCCAGCTCTCGGTGACGAGATGAGGACCTTTGCCAAGGCGCTTGCGGGGTTCGGCGACCTGCTTGGGAACCACCACGACGCGAGCGTCGCCGAAGCTTGGCTGCGCGGGGCCGTGGTGGCCGCCGCCGGTGGGTCAGAGGGTTCGCGTGAGGATCAACTCGACGTCGTTCTCGCCGCAGGCCAGATCATCGCGTCACAGCGCGAGCTCAGACGGCAGTTGAGGCGTGAGCTGCCCGCGGCCTGGGAGAAGGTCACCCTCGCTGTGCCCTGGAAGAAGAAGGGCCACGACTCGTGAGCCACGCCTTCGTCCCCGGCGCGAGGTGCGTGGGCTCATGAGCACGAGCCAGGCAGGCTCACCTGACCCCACCAGCTTCGAGCCGTTGCTCGGCTGGGATGACGACCCACGCCTGGTGAGGGCAGCGGGCGGGGTGATCTGGCGCCACCGCGACGGCGAGGTGGAGATCTTGCTGGTGCACCGTGCCCGCTATGACGACTGGAGCCTGCCCAAGGGCAAGCTGGCTGCCGGGGAGACCCACCCCGCGGGTGCTCTGCGCGAGGTCGAGGAGGAGACCGGCCTCAGGTGCATCCTGGGACACGAGGTTGCCAGCACCCGGTACCACGACGCGAAGGGCCGCCCGAAGACGGTGCGCTACTTCGAGATGACCGTCGCCGAAGGTGAGTTCCAGCCGAACCACGAGACCGACAAGACGCTCTGGCTGGGGCTGGACGCCGCCCGCTCCAAGATCTCCTACCCCCATGACGTCGACGTCGTCAGCGCGTTTGCCCGCTTCGCGGGTTGTTGAGCAATCGTTTCCAAGCCGTTCACCTCAGGTTCATCTCCGAGCGATCCGGGTGTTACCTGGCCTGCCTAGCTTGAGTGCGTGTCCGAAGCCAGGACACAGGCAGATGCTGATCGACCCACGCGACTGGCCCAGTCCGGCGTGTGGCACGAAGGAGGAGCGGTTGCAAGCTCATCGACGTCTTTGGGTCGTGGCGGTCGCTGCGATCGCCCTGTTGGCCCTCGGCGCCTGCTCGAAGAAGGCAGGCACGGGCGGCTCCGGCGGCTCCGCCCCAGCTGGATCAGGTCCCCCGGGGGCGGCCGGCATCGACTACCAGGCGCTTTCCGGCACGGTCAACGGCTCTGGGGCGACGTTCCCCAAGACCTTCTATGAATCGGCGATCGGCGGGATGAGAGCCAAGGCACCGAACCTCACCAACAACTATGCCGGCGGTGGGTCGGGCAAGGGGAAGCAGGACCTGGCCGACCAGGTGGTGGACTGGGCGGGATCTGACAGCACGGTCAAGCCCGACGACCTGGGCAAGTACAAGGGCGGCACGATCCTCTACTTCCCGACGGTCGCAGCACCGATCACCGTTTCATACAACCTCGCGGACGTGGGCTCGCTGAAGCTGAGCCCGTCGACGCTGGCGAGGATCTTCCAGGGTGAGATCAAGGCCTGGAACGCTCCCGAGATCCAAGCCGACAACCAAGGCACGAACCTCCCGGGCACACCCGTCGTGGTGGCGCACAGATCCGACGGTTCGGGGACGACCAGCAACTTCACCAGGTACCTCAAGGCAGCGGCGGCAGCGGACTGGAAGCTCGACGCGGGCGACACCGTGAGCTGGCCCGCTGACAGCCAGGCCGGCAGCGGCAACAGCGGCGTGGCCCAGATCGTCAAGAGCACCAAAGGCGCGATCGGCTATGTGGACTTCGCTGACGCGAAGGCATCGGGCCTGCAGCTCGCAGCCATCAAGAACCGTTCGGGGAACTTCGTGGCAGCGTCCCTTCAAGGGGCGTCCGCGGCCCTTGCCGGGGCCACGGTCAAGCCCGACCTCACATATGACCCCCTCGACGCCCCAGGTGACAACGCTTACCCGATCACCGCGCCCACATGGGTCATCGTCTATGAGCGCCAGGCTGATGCGACCAGGGGCAACGCCGTCAAGGCCTGGATCAACTACGTGCTCAGCGACGGTCAGGTTCTGGCACCCACGGTCGACTTCGCGCCGCTCCCCGAGGGTATCCAGCGCCAGGCAGTGGCGCAGCTGGACAAGATCAGGATCGGCTGAGCTGTCGTGGCTGCCACGATCGACGTTCCCGGGGCGGTCGACGAACCCAGGTTGGCGGGCATGCGCCTGTCCAGGGGAGCGGGACGGGGTGACGCCTGGTTCGGTGGTGTCGCGCTGGCAGCAGGGGTGACCGTGCTGTTGGTCCTCGGCCTGATCGCCGTGTCGACCACGGCCCAAGCCCTGCCCGCCTTTGCCACGCAGGGCCCGTCCTTTCTGTGGTCGACGGACTGGAACCCCAACCAGGGACGCTTCGGCGCGCTTGCGTTCATCTACGGGACGGTCCTCGTGTCGACCATCGCTGTGGTCCTGGCGGTGCCGGTCAGCTTGGGCATCGCCCTGTTCACCAACGAGCTCGCGCCGGCGCGCATGCGCAAGCCCATCGCCTATGTGATGGATCTGCTCGCGGCCATCCCATCGGTTGTGTACGGGCTCTGGGGCCTGCTCGTCCTCGCACCATCCATCCAGCCTGCCTACCAGGCCATCGCGGACAGCGCCGGAACGTGGCCGGTGCTCGATCGGTTCTTCGGGGGCAACGCGAGCGGCAAGAGCTACATGACCGCCGGGTTGATCCTTGCCATCATGATCACGCCGATCATCACGTCGCTCAGCCGCGAGGTCATCGCGGTCGTGCCGGCCTCCCAGCGAGAGGCCGCGATGGCGCTCGGAGCAACGCGTTGGGAGATGATCCGCGCAACGGTCATACCTTGGGCCCGGAGTGGCATCGTCGGGTCGGTGATGCTGGGGCTCGGGAGGGCCATGGGTGAGACGATCGCTGCCGCCCTGGTGATCGGGTCCAGCGTGCAGGTCTCGACGCGCCTCTTCGGAAGTGGCGACGCAATGCCTGCCTACATCGCAAACCAGTTCGGCGAGGCCGGAGGCACCTTCCGCTCCGCGCTGATCGGTTTGGGCGTTGTGCTGTTCGTGCTCACGATCATCGTCAACCTCACCGCAAGGTCAGTCGTCACCCGTTTCGACCTGCGGACCAGGGGGGCGTGAGATGGCCTCGCGGACCTCCGCGGCACTCGCCACGCCGCCGCTGCCTCCACCCGCATCCCCTTCATCGCCGCTGGTTGACAGCGAGATCCGCACGGTCCTCGAGGCCTCCATCGCCCGATCACGCCGCCTCAAGGACAAGCTG
>JAHFUU010000213.1 GCA_023264915.1 Microthrixaceae bacterium
TCGGGACTGGCGGTGTTCCACCCAAAGGGCGGCACAGTTCGCCGGATCATGGAGCACTACTCCCGCGAGCGTCACGAGCAGGCGGGCTATGAGTTCGTCTACTCACCACACATCGCCAAGGAAGACCTGTTTCGAATCAGCGGGCACCTCCAGTGGTACGAGGAGAGCATGTACCCCGCCATGGAGCTCGACGGCGGCACCGACTACTACCTCAAGCCGATGAACTGCCCCTTCCACATCCTCATCTACAAGAGCCGCCAGCGGTCCTACCGCGACCTGCCGATGAGGCTCTTCGAGTTCGGGACGGTCTACCGCTACGAGAAGTCTGGTGTCGTCCAGGGCCTGACGCGAGCGCGGGGCTTCGCCCAGGACGACGCTCACATCTTCACGACAAGGCAGGACATGGTCCATGAGATCCGGTCTCTTCTCGTCTTCGTCCTTGACCTGTTGCGCGACTACGGCCTTGATGACTTCTACCTCGAGCTCTCAACCAAGCCCGAGGAGAAGGCCGTGGGCTCCGATCAGGAGTGGGACGAAGCGACCGAGGCCTTGCGAGAGGCGGCAGACGGGATGGAGGGCCTGCCGCACGAGCTCGTCCTCGACCCGGGTGGAGGGGCGTTCTACGGCCCGAAGATCTCTGTTCAGGCCCGCGACGCGATAGGTCGAACCTGGCAGATCTCGACGATCCAGCTCGACTTCCAGCTTCCGCAGCGGTTCGACCTCGAGTACGTGGCTGCCGACGGCCAGCGGCATCGGCCCACGATGATCCATCGCGCCCTGTTCGGCTCGATCGAACGGTTCTTCGCGATCCTCGTCGAGCACTACGCGGGCGCATTCCCAGCGTGGCTCGCACCCGTGCAGGTCAAGATCCTGCCAGTGCGCGACGACCATGACGCCTACGCGATGCGTCTGGCAGACCGCCTCCGCGGCGAAGGCTTCCGTGCGGAGATGGTCGAGGCTGACGAGCCCCTCGGAGGTCGAATCCGTAAGGCGAAGCTCGAGAAGGTCCCTTTCGTGCTGGTTGTAGGGGACGACGATGTCGCCAACAGCACTGCAGGTGTCAACCCGCGCGCCGGCGATGTCGAGCGCGGCGTGCCCGTCGAGCATTTCATAGAACGCCTGGCGGCCGACGTCCTGGCCCACGCCTGAGAGCCGATCCGGAGGCAACCGCCAGTGCAGCTTGAGCATCTTTGGGCGGGGTGGCGCAGCGCCTACATCGAGTCGATATCCGAGTCCGAGAGCGCCGAGCCGTCGGCGGACGCGGGCCGGGGCTCCCTGTTCGAGCGGCTGCTGGCAGAAGAGGACGACCAGGGCACCTTCATCGTTCACCGTGGCCCCAGCTGCTTCGTGATCCTCAACCTCTATCCCTACACCAATGGCCATGTCCTGGTCATGCCCAACCGAGCGGTCGCCGAGATCGAAGACCTCGACGCCGACGAGCTGGCAGAGCTGTGGTCGTTGGTACGAGACGCGGTGGTGGCCATCAAGGCTGCGTACCACTGTGACGGCATCAACATCGGCATGAACCTGGGTCGGGCGGGCGGAGCCGGGGTGCCCGAGCATCTTCACGTCCACGTCCTTCCACGTTGGGCCGGTGACACGAACTTCACCACCACCGTCGCAGAGACCCGAGTGATGCCCGAATCCCTCTCGGTCAGCTGGCAGAAGCTGCGCGACTCCTGGCCCCCCGCCTGATCGGGTGGTCAGGCGCCGGCCAGATCACATGGATCGAGGCGGAGGCAGGATCGAGGGATTGTCGACCATTCCCACCGTTGGCCTACCGTCGGTCTCGTGACAGCCGAGGAGGCGACGGCACCCGAGGGAAGCGAACGCGCCGACGGCGACGGGCACCTCGAGGGCGACGGGCCGGACACCGAGACCCGCCCGCTGACGTCTGAGGCCATACGCGACGCGTTGCCTCAAGACCTCGACTCGGGCGGCGTCACCGGCCCATACATGTTCCCCGACAACAACCGCCGACGGATCCCTGCGGTTCTGTACTGGGCGGTCTCAGCTGCTTGCGTGACGACATGGTTCCTGACCAGGGACTCACACCCGGTGCTCGTGAACGCGGGCTTCCTGTGGGCGGCGGCCGGCCTGGCGGTCGTGGGGGCATACAGCTTCGTGGCGGGATGGGACCTGAACATCGACGAGCGCGACGCGCTGGTCGTGGCCGTCAAGCAGGTTGGCTTCCCGGTCGGGCACGCGTCAGCCCAGATGGGTTGGCGCGGCATGCTGAGTCGACCCACGTGGCGGATCTTGCTCTATGAGGCCGAGGATCCCCCGACACAACGTGGCCTCGTGCTCGTCGACGGTGTCGACGGATCAGTGGTCGAGTGGTTCGTCGAGGCCAACCCCGAGAACTGGGACGAGCTCTGATGTGCCAGCGCGAGCTCGCACGCTGGTCAGCGGGCGGACGAGTCAGGCGCGCCTGACTGAGTTGATCGTCTCCTCGACCTTGTGAAGCCCATCTGATCCGGTGCGAACCGCCTCTCGGAGGACATCGAGCGCGCTCAGCTCACCGTCGCTGCTGTCGAGGTGTGCCGCACGGCCCCAGTCGCCGGCAGGGACCCTCTCGGCGCGGCTGGCCAGAGCACTCGTTGCTGCATCGAGTGCTCTGAGCTGAGCAGGCACGTCCTGGGTGCCTGAGGCGACGACGGTGGCCGGTTCTGCAAGGGTGCCCGGAAGCTGGGGCGATTGCTCGATCAGGATCACGTCCAGCGCTTGGCTCAGATCTGAGATGCGGGTGGCACAAGCCCGGGTGATGTCCAGTGCGGACATCCCCTCGGGCCCTGGCCTGGTGATGATCGAGATCCAGGTGTCATCCCCGCTGATCGGGCAGAGAAGTGCCGAGAAGCGCCGCGGGTAGCTTCGGAGAGCCGCGATTCCGTCTTGGGGCGAGAGTGCTGACAGGTCGAGGGTCATTCGACTTCGTGCTTCGAGCCGCCCTGTGTGGCAGCTGCGCTCTGGAGGTGCTGGGGTAGCACGTCGTAGTGGTGGAACTCGGCGGTGAACCGGCCCCGGCCACTGGTCATCGACCGTAGATCGATCGCATAGGTGCGTATCTCAGAGGTCGGGACGGTCGCGATGATGACCTGCTCGCCGTCGTCGGCTGCCTCGGTCCCCTGCACCCGGGCTCGCCGCGAGTTGAGGTCGCCCATCACGTCTCCCTGGAAGTCGTTGGGAACAGTGACCTCTATGAGGGAGACGGGCTCCAAGATGACCGGACTCGCCTTCTCCATCGCTGCCTTGAACCCGATCCGGCCGGCCATCTTGAAGCTCATCTCAGAGGAGTCGACCGAGTGGTACTTGCCGTCATAGCAGGTGACCCGGACGTCCACGACCGGGAACCCGAACACGCCGCCGTCGTGCATCGCCTCCTCGATGCCCTTCTCGACGGCGGGGATGAACTGGCGTGGGATGGCGCCACCGACGACCTTGTCATCGAAGACGAACCCTTCGCCACGATCTAGGGGTTCGACCTTCAGGTTGCACACACCGAACTGACCGTGACCGCCGCTCTGCTTCTTGAACTTCCCTTCGGCATCCGCGGCGGTCGTGATCGTTTCGCGGTAAGGGACCTTGACCTCTTCGGTGTCGACGTTCACCCCGAACTTGCGCTCGAGCTTCTCGAGAGCGATGAGCAGGTGCGTGTCTCCCATGCCCCGGAGAAGCATCTGCTTGGTCTGGTCGTTGCGCTCGACGACCAGCGCCTGATCCTCTTCCTGGAGCCTGTGCAAAGACGTCGACAGCTTGTCGTCGTCAGCTTGGGTTCGGGCTCGGATGGCAAATGACAGCACCGGCTCGGGCTGACGGATCGGTGGCACCGTCACGGGCTTGCCCTTGGGGGCGAGCGTGTCGCTCGTGCCTGTGTCCGAGAGCTTGGCCACCGCCGCGATGTCGCCCGCAGGCACCGAGGGGACATCCAGGTGGTCCCGTCCCCTCATCGCAAAGAGACCATGGAGGCGCTCGTTCGCGCCGGTCCGGGTGTTGTTGAGGTGGTCATCGGAGCTGATGGTGCCCGACAGCACTCGGAACAACGAGATCTGGCCCACATAGGGATCCGCGATCGTCTTGAACACGAATGCGAGTGGGTCCGCTGACGGGTCGGGCCTCACTTCGACAGCTTCGTCACCGGCAGTCACCTCGACAGGCGGGCGCTCGAGTGGCGACGGTCCGATCTCGCAGATGAAGTCAGCGAGACGGTCGATTCCGATGCGTCGCGTTGCAGACCCGCACACGACTGGGAAGACCGTTGCGTCGTCGACACCCAGATGCAGCGTGTGCTCGAGCTCCTCGGGGCTCGGGACGTCACCTTCGAGGTAGCGCTCGAGCTGCTCGTCGTCGGCGACGACGATGCCCTCGACGAGGGTCTCGTGGACCTGTTGCTCGCGGGACTCCATCTCGTCTGGGATCTCACCGACGCTTGCCTCCCCGTCTGAGTACAGGTGCGCCGTGTCGGTCAACAGATCCGCGATGCCCTTGAACTCAGACTCTTCGCCGATTGGAAGCTCGAGCGGCGCGATCCCGGCGCCGAACGTCTCGCTCAGCCCATCGAGGGTGCGATCAAAGCTCGCGCGCTCGCGGTCGAGCTTGTTCACGAAGACCATCCGGGGCAGCTTGATCTTGGCGGCCTGCTTCCAGAACTTCTCGGTCTGGACCTCGACGCCCTCGACGGCGCTCACGACGAACACTGCCAGGTCAGCGACCCGGAGGGCTGCTGCCACCTCACCTTCGAAGTCGGCATACCCGGGGGTGTCGATCAGGTTGATCTTGTGGCCGTTCCACTCGATGGGGGCCAGAGCCAACGACAGCGATTGGCCGCGCTTCTGCTCCTCGGGATCGAAGTCGCACACGGTGCTGCCATCCTCGACGCGCCCCATTCGCGGGATTGCGCCTGACTGGACCAGGAGGGCTTCGGCCAAGGTGGTCTTGCCGGTGCCACCGTGGCCCACGAGGACGACGTTGCGGATCTTCTCCGGTGCCACTTGGTTCACGGGCCACCCCCAGGTGTGCTCTGTACGGATCGTGCTCAGCCAACGGCCCCAGGTCTGGGCTCGACAGGTCGGATGCCGTCGCGGCGCTGTGGCCGCAGCGTAGGCAACATTCGCGGCCGGTGCCCAGGTGGCCTGGGGCATCGGAGTTGACGCCCGGCCAGACTCGCGTGTCCGCCGGGGGACCGGGTCGCCAAGGGATCATCGTCGCTCCCCATGGGTCGCCAGCTCGGACCGCCAGTCGTTTGGCCATCCCCGATCGACGAGAGGTGTCGATCGGGGATGGCCGACCCCGGGGCCGACCCCGGGCCAGCCTTGGGGGAGACGCCTGGTTCCCAGGATGCGGCCGGGACGGTTGTCTTGTTGGTAACCTGAACGCCATCCACCGGCCATGCACCCCCGGTGCCAGGTCCCGTGGGTCACCCAACGGGAGCCGGCCAACCGGACCCCTCGAGGAGTAATCCCATGATCGACGGACGGTTTCGAGCCACCTT
>JAHFUU010000214.1 GCA_023264915.1 Microthrixaceae bacterium
ACAGACCTGGTGGGAAGTGCCCACACGGGGTCCATCGGCGCGGTGGTCAGCCCTGGTGACCACTTCACGGTCCGGCTACGCACTCCGTGAGCTGCTTGAGGCATTGCCGGCTGACGCCGAAAGACCAGGGGGGCAGGCAACCCAAGACACCACGAATGCCCCAGCCACGAATGCCCCAGCCACGAATGCCCCAGCCACCACGCTGACCGAATGCCGCCGCCGCCGCCGCCGCCGTCGTGGCGGCATACCGGCATACCGGCATACCGGCATACCGATGATGCGCCATCGAACCTTGCGAGCAACCAGACGTCCCGCACACCTCAAGATGATCGTTCAGTGGGCGGCCGCCGCCTGGGTGCTCGCTTTGGTTTGCGGCACGCCCGCGAACGCCTGGACGCTGCCACAGGTCCTGCATGACCGTGCCGGTGGCCCATCTGTGACCGATTCGACCCAGGTGGCCGTGGTGCGCAACGTGGCCAGCTCTGTGATCGCCTTCACGGGCACCAACCCTGCTGTCAACGGGCAGATCGGGTACGGCCTGATGCTCGGCCCGGACGGGTACGACCCCTGCTCGAGCGGGACCGACACCTTCCACCGCGCCTGCCTGTTCGGAGGGGGCTCTTACTACCACGCCACCTCGGGGTCGATGGCGATGCCATCTGGGATCATCCTGCCGAACAGCGAACCGTCCCAGAGCGGCCCGCCGGGCATCGTCACGCACAACTGGGCGAACAAGGTCTATGACGGCCGCATCGAGATCTACCCCTACGGGCCCGCACAGACCTATGACCCTTGGACCCAAGACGTCGGAGGAGTTCACCTGGATGTTCGCAACGGCGGCAGTGCCGGTGGCAACCAGTTCAGCCTTGCCGGCAACATCGCGGTGAGCCCACCGATCGGGACCGTGCCGCTGCCGGTCACCGGTCAGCAAGGCACGGGCCGTGTCGGTGGCACTGTCTTGTCGAACCCTTCGGCACCGGTCAGCGACGGGAGGTTGCAGATCGATCTCTTCGAGACCGACACGAATCACCTCTCAAGTGACGGGCACATCGTCGGGGCGTTCGCCTCGCTTCCGAGCAAGGGCACCCAGTGGACCTCAGGTGCGGTGTTCGACGGCAGCTACATAGCCTTCATCGAGGACAAGGTCCGCAACAACAAGATCGTGACGCTGCTGAGCATCTCCGGCAACATGACCGTCGATCTGGACTTGGATGCCGCCTGCTTCGGCCTGGCCGAGTGCGAGTACGCGCTCGGCGGCCCGCAATCCTTCGCCGGCGGGTTCCACCCGTTGCCCCCTTCTCGCATACTCGACACGCGCACGGGCCTGGGCCATCTCGGTCCTGGCAAGGTGACCCAGGGAGAGGGCGCGAGCAGCGACCCCAACCCCTTCGTGCGGCTCCTGTCCCAGTCCAACCACGAGGCGCGCGTGACCGGAGTCGGGGCAGTGCCCGAGCACGGGGTGTCCGCAGTGGTCCTGAACGCGACCGTCGTCTCTCCCACCGCGAGCAGCCATCTGACGCTGTTCCCCAAACCCGCGCGCACATCGATCTTCGAGGACCAGTCGTCCTTCGGCGGCGTTCCCACCGCGTCCAACCTCAACTTCGTGCCGGGCCAGACCGTCGCCAACCTTGCTGTCGTCAAGGTCGGAGCCGGTGGGGTGGTGCGGATGTTCCAGAGCTCCGGAGAGGTTGATGTGATCCTCGACGTGGTCGGCTACTTCGACAGTGGCCAGGGTCCAGGCGACGGGTTCGTCGGCGTGACGCCCAGCCGGCTGATGGACACGCGCAGCGGCATCGGTGGACCGGCCCGCAAGTTCGGGCCCGCCGAGCAGCGCCAGCTCGCAGTCACCGGAGGGGTTACCACCGTGCCGGCGGACGCGACGGCGGTGGTCGTCAACCTCACGGCGACCAACACGGGAGCGAGCTCGCACGTCACGGCTTGGCCGGCCGGTCTGGGCAAGCCCGAGGCCTCCAACCTCAACTTCGGTCCGGGCCAGACCGTCCCGAACCTGGCCATGGTGCGCGTGGGGGGCGGCGGCCAGATCTCGATCTTCAACAACGCGGGAGACGACGATCTCATCGTGGACGTGGTCGGCTACTTCGTCTCCTCAGGAGGGGCTTCGTTCACCTCGTCATCCCCGACACGCATCCTCGACTCGCGCTCTGGCGTGGGCCTTGTGGGTCCATGGGGTCCCTCGACGGCGCGGGACCTGGCAGTCCGCGGCTCGGCGGGAGTGCCACCGGATGCGGTCGGGGTCGTGATGAACACAACGGTCACCCAGCCGAGCGCACCGTCGCACCTGACGGTCTGGGACCAGGGCGCGCAACGCCCCGAAGCCTCCAACCTGAACTTCGTCGCGGGCCAGACGGTGCCGAACCTGGTCGTGGTCAAGATCGGATCCAGCGGCCAGGACAGCATCTTCAACAACTCGGGCTCGGTCCACGTGGTCGGCGACGTGAACGGCTGGTTCTCGTGACCCTCACGTAGCTAGGAAGCCCGACCTCCCACAGCATGGGTGCGGCCTCGATGTCTCCCGTGCGCGTCGAGGACGTGTGCGACGGCATGGGTGAGGCCCTTGGCGTAGGGGACGTGGAGGAACTCGTTGGGGCCATGCGCGTTGGAGTTGGGTCCGAGCACACCCGCCACGACGAACTGGGCGTCTGGGAACCGTCGCCCGAGCATCGCCATGAACGGGATGGTGCCGCCCTCGCCCATGGATCGCGCGGTCTGGCCGTACGCTGCGAGCGAGGCTTCATCGAGAGCATCTGCCAGCCACGGTGCACCTGGCGGGGCCGCCCAGCCGGCCTCGGCGGTGAGGACCTCGACCTGGACGGTCGCGCCGAACGGGGGGTCGCGGGTGAGCTCAGCACGCAAGGCCGCGACCGCATCATCAGGGTCAGCAGTCGGTGGGAGGCGGAACGAGAGCTGGAGCTCGGTCATCGGGAGCAGCACGTTGCCTCCCTCGCCGACGGCGGGGATCCCGCTCGCGGCGATGACCTCCATGCTGGGTCGCCAGGTCTGGTTCAAGAGCCGCTCGACGGTGTCCTCGACGAGTGGTTGGGTACCGCCCGCGAACGGGAAGCTCGCCCGCAGGCCGCCCTCGAGACCCTCAGCCGAGCACTGTGCCCGCTCGACCGCTTCGGCGGGAATGGCGACGTTGAGCTCGGGGACGGGCATCTTGCCGGTGAGCGGATCATGGATCCGGTCGAGCAGCAAGCGGAGGACGTCGGTGCTCGACGGCACGACCCCTCCAGCCGCACCCGAGTGAACCCCTTCTGTGAGCACGGTCGCGCGCACGTCCATCGCAGCCATCCCGCGGAGCGAGGTAGTGACCCATAGCCTGTCGTAGCTCTTGGTGCCCGAGTCGAGGCAGATCACCAGATCTACCTGTCCCATCCGGTCAGCGAGGTGATCGACGTAGGCACCGAGGTCCGGGCTGCCGCTCTCCTCGCTGGCCTCGACGAGCACCACGCAACGGGCGTGCTCGCCGAGACCGGCGTGGACGGCCTGGATCGCCGTGAGGGCAGCGAAAGCCGCGTAGCCGTCGTCGGCCCCGCCCCGCCCGTAGAGCCGCTCGCCGTCGAGCACCGGGGTCCAGGGGCCCAGACCTTCCCTCCAGCCTGACATCTCGGGTTGCTTGTCGAGGTGGCCATAGAGCAAGACGGTGCGGGGCGTGGCATCGTCGCTGATCGCATCGGCCGCGGCGGAGCCCGTCACCGGTGAGGCGCCGGCGGTTGGCGGGATCTCGGCGAGCAGCACGGGCGTACGGTCAGGGAGGTCGACTCGCTCGATGCGCAGCCCGTCGATCGGGCGGCCGGCGCACCAGTCCCGGATCAGGGTGACTGCCTCATCCATCTGCCCGTGGCTGCGCCATTCGTGATCAAAGGCGGGGGAGAGGCATCGGATCCCTATGTAGTCACACAGGGCGGGAAGTACCTCGGCCTCCCAGACCTGGTCGATGAGGGCTCTGGCTTGTGAGTGCGCGATTGCCACGGCCGGATTCTACGGGAGCTCCCAGGACCCGGGGCCCGCTGCTTGGGCGGCGGCCCAAGGCTGTCGCGCGAGAGAGGGTCCTTGGCTCGTGATCCTCTGGAGCGGATCTCGATGGGTGGGGACATCGAGCGGGGCTTCGCACCGGCCCGACGAGTCATGTGGTTGGGAAACCGACGGGTCAGCAGGCTCCAGGATCCGATGAAGTCACGGGTGCACTCGTTGCGCCGGCATCTCCGCCAAGGGTCGGATCCGTCCAGGAGTCCTCTGGATGGCCAGCCGTGACAGAGGACCCTGGTGCCACATCGGAGCCGGCTTCGGTGTGGCCACACTGACCCGGGACCGTGCCGGGTCGTGTCGCCGGAGCCAGCGAGGAGCCGCCCGGACCGTTGCCGCCCGGACCGTTGCCGCCCGGACCGTTGCCGGTCGCCGGTGGCCCGGTGCCAGGAGGCGCTGGGTACCGGATGGACAGGGTTCCGGCGTCGTCGGTCTGGGTCACGGACAGCTCTCCTGACACGCCACCCTCGGCACTGAAGGTGCAGTTGAAGGTTGCACCGGCCTCGACCTTGACGTCGGTCGGGCAGGTCACAGCCAGGCCCTTCAGCGAGGGTTGCTGCTCGGCGATCTTGGCGGAGATCTTCGAGGCGGCGTCAGTCGCCTCGAGCGTGCGGGCACCACAGGACGCCAGGAGCACCCAGGCGGCGACCATCACGCACCGAGCCCGCCAGCGCGCCTGGTGTCGTTTGGCCGGTGCCTGCTCAGCCGCCGCTGCTACCGCCACCGCTGCTGTCGCCGCCGCTCGGCGCCTGGTCGACCTTGAAGTCAAAGGTCCCGTTGTCATCTGTCTGGGTGGCGGTGATCCCGATGGTCGATCCGTCGTCGGCCTTGAGTGTGCAGTTGAACGTCGAGCCCGACTTGGCTGGGATGCTGCTCGGACAAGAGACCGTGATGTTCCCGCCCTCGGGACGCTGGGCCTGCAGCTTCTGCTTGATGGCGGTCTCGGCGCTCTTGCCGTCGATCGTCTTGGAGCACGCGGTGGCTCCGCCGACCGCGATGGCGGCGACCGCCAATGAGATGCCCAGCGGGCGAAGGAGCCGTGCAAGGTCTTTGTTGGGTCTCATCGTGTTCCTTTCGTGGCCCCAGTGCTGTCGTGGTCATGAGGAGCCCGGTGTCTGCTGCGGCCTGACGCTGTCCGCTGGTCGTGCAGGCTGATCGTGTCGAGTGAGCTTACAGACGGGAGGCAGGGGAGCGCGGCCGTTCGGCGTCCCGCAACGCCCTCGCGGAAGGCTGTCGCTTCGTGGCCGAGCGACGAGGCGGCATCTGTGAGGACTTGCTGCGACTTGACGGTGCGACTTGACGGTGGGGTTGGACGCGGCGGCCCACGGGCGGGTCGGCAGAGCGTGGGTCGGGCACCTGGTGCATCAGCATCGCCTCGACTCAGCTCGAAGTGGAACCTCGAACGGAGTCGTGCCCAGGGCATGAGGTGTC
>JAHFUU010000215.1 GCA_023264915.1 Microthrixaceae bacterium
GATCACCGAGTCCACGGTACCTTGCTGGTCAGCGTAGCTGTAGGCAGTGACCTGGTGAGCGCCGTCGATCGACAACGCCGTCTCGCTACGGCTCGTGTAGCAGGTGCGCGACGTGACCGTAGGGGCTTGGACGAATCGGACACGTATTCGGGGTTCGGCGTCTTGACGGTGACCCGCCGGCCCATCGCGTCATGACCGAACGTGGATCGGTAGTTGACGCTGTCGGGCTGGGCCGCGTGTTGCACCGGCTTCTGCATCCAGTAGATGGTGCCGTTCGCGTTGTACCCGGTCTTCGTCGTCGCCGCGTTCGGGTGGACCGAGACGCATCTGTTCCAGGCGACCGACTACGACGCTGTCACCGCAGGTCAGACTACTCGATGCGCATGCCGCTCATCGCACGGGCGATGACGAGCTGTTGGATCTGCTCGGTGCCTTCGAAGATGTCGAAGATCTTCGCGTCACGGTGCCAGCGTTCGACGGGGTACTCCTTTACATAGCCGTACCCACCGAGGATCTGGATCGCTCGCTCTGTCACCCAGACGGCGGTACGGCCTGCCTTGAGCTTTGACATCGAGCCTTCGGCCCAGCGGTAAGAGGCGTTGTTGGCGATCCAGGCCGCCCGCCACACCAGCAGCCGGGCCGCGTCCACCTCGGTGGCCATGTCCGCAAGCATGAAGGCGATGCCCTGGTGCTGGACTATCGGCTTCCCGAAGGCCTTGCGCTCCGTCGCGTACTCGAGGGCGTACTCGACAGCGGCCCGAGCGACGCCGATTGCTTGCGCGCCCACCGAGGGCCGTGTGGCTTCGAAGGTGGACATCGCAGGCTGGCCACCACGCTCGGCGGCTCTGGCCGGGTTCTCCAACGCTTCGCGTGCCCGCGCCATCCGGTCATCGAGTCGGTCCCTGCCGCCGAGTAGGCACGATCCCGGTACCCGAACATCGTCGAGGACGACCTCTGCGGTGTGAGAGGCGCGGATGCCGAGCTTGGAGTACTTCTGCCCCTGGGAGAGGCCCGCGGTGTGTGGCGGGATGATGAAGCTCGCCTGGCCGCGGCTCTTCAGCTCTGGGTCGACCGACGCGACCACGACGTGGACGTCGGCTATCCCGCCGTTGGTGATCCACGCCTTGGTGCCGTTGAGAACCCACTCGTCTGCGGCCTGGTCATAGACCGCTCTCGTGCGAAGCGAGGAGACATCAGATCCTGCGTCGGGCTCTGAGACGCAGAATGCTCCGAGCTTGGGGTCATCGGGCGTGCCATAGCACTGGGGCGCCCACTCCATGAGCTGCTCGGGCGTGCCGTTGCCGGCGATCGCTGCCGCAGCGAGGCCCGTGCCCATGATCGCCAGCCCGATGCCTGCGTCGCCCCAGAACATCTCCTCGATGGCCACGGGGAGGGTGAGCCCTGTCGGGTCACCGACCGTTGCGCTGGCCATGAAGTCGAAGCTGTACAAGCCGATCTTCGCGGCCTCACGCACCACCGGCCACGGGAACTCCTCGCGCTCGTCATACTCGGGAGCTGCCGGGCGGATGACGCCTTCGGCGAAATCATGCACCCACTTCTGGATCTGGAGCTGGTCCTCGTTGAGCCTGAGCGAGAAGTCGGGCAATTTGGGCCTCCCTGTCGTCGGTCGAGTATTGGACAATGCTGTAGTTTATTGGGTCGGCCCGGTGGTCAGCCAACTTGAGCCTCCACGACGCTCGGCTCGACAGACCGCACTCATGGCGGCGGAACAAGGTCTCAGGCGCTGATGGGCTGCGAGCGAGGCACGGGTCACGATTGGGTCAGATGGCCCCCTGCCGCGCTGTTCACCTCATGGTGGGTCGTGCCGATGGGTATACGTGCCTGACGACGGCGGAACCTCGGGCGGTGAGGTATCGGGCCTCCTCGGAGCGGTCCTGGTCCTTTACATCGACAGGGCTCTCGGCCCGGCCGGCGTGCGCGAGGTCATGGACCGGGTGGGCGCAGAGAAGGTCCTCTCGCTGGTCGAGAACTGGGAGGAGTGGGTCGACTTCGAGGTCGTCCTCGCCACGGCGATCGCGGTGGCCGAGTTGTGCCACGAGCCAGACATCGGGCGGCGAGCGGGCGAGGAGCTGTTCCGGGTTCTCCAAGAGCGGGGCCTGCTCATCCTCCCGGCTCACATGTCGCTCGTGGAGGTTCTGCCTGACGTCATAGCGAGCCTCAACACAGCGACCGACCTGCGCCGTGCCACCGTCGTCGATTGTGAGGAGGGTCTGGCTCGGATCGAGGTGACGACCAAGCCCGAGGGGCGGACCCGGTTCCTGTGCCGCACGCTGCTCGGCCTGTACGCGTCCGTGCCGGGCCTGCGGAACGCCATCGGCGCTGTTGTCGAGACGAGCTGCGTCCACCGGGGAGATCCCGTGTGTGAGTTCCAGGTGCGGTGGCGTGCAGCAGCCGAGGTTGCGCCTGGGCATGATCCCTGGGCTGAGCGCGTGGAGCGGTTGCAGGAATGGGCTGTCGGGCTGGCGAACGAGAACATCGATCATGCTCCAGAAGCTCTCGAAGCGGCCGTCCTGCTCAAGGAGATACGGCGCAAGGCGCTGACGGACCCGCTCACCGGACTTGCCAACCGCACCGCCCTGGAGATGGCCGTCGAGGACGAGCACGATCGTCGAGGCACCCTCGACGGCCTGACGATGCTGTTCGTCGACCTCGACGGCTTCAAGTCCATGAACGACACCTACGGTCACGCTGTTGGAGACGAGCTGCTGATCCAGCTGGGGGCCCGCCTCGTGGGCGCGGTCAGAGGCTCCGATGTCGTGAGCCGTGTGGGGGGTGATGAGTTCGTCGTCCTGTTCCCCTACGTGCAGGACGACGAGGTTGTCGAGCGATTGGTCGGCAAGGTGCTCGCGGTGTTCGACGATCCGTACGCCGTGGGCGAGGATCGCCACTGGCTGGCCGGAAGCGTCGGTGTCGCACGCGCTCCCGGGCACGGTCGCTGCTTCCCTGATCTGTTGGACCATGCGGATGAGGCCATGTATCGCGTGAAGCGATCACGCAAGAACCCCGAGAGCGTCCGCGCCTGACCTCGACGGACGTCCTAGCCCGCGGGAGTCCGTAGATCCCATGTCGCGTCCCGCGGTTGGACCGTGCGTTCGGGATCGAGTCGCATCGACCAACTTCGAAACATGCGGGCCAGGCTGAGCGGGGTTCACAGATCGCGACAGAGCGGCAGGAGCGGGTCAGAGGGCCGCGGGGTCAGAGCGGGTCAGAGCGGGATCAGAGAGCGCCGCGGCGCTGCAGCGACCCGAAGACCAGCCAACCCGGGAGCAGTGGCGCCCAGAACGTCACGCCGCGATACACGAGGACGGCGCTGACCGCGGCCGTGGCGGGAAGGCCGGCGCTCACAAGCCCGCCGATCATCGCTGCCTCTATCGCACCGAGGCCACCTGGTGTCGGCGCGGCGGTCGCGATCGCGGCACCGACCAGGTAGACGACTGTGATCTGCAGTGCCGTGAGGTCCCCGCCGACCGCTTGGACAGAGCAGATGAGTGCCGAGGCATATGAAAGCGTGACCAGCAGCGAGCCGCCGAGCAGCGCGGCAAGCCGGGTCGGCCGTCGGCCGACGGCCGCAATCCCGCCGGCTGACCGGCGAAGAGTCGGTACGACCCGGTGCAGGACGACCCGACGCGTGAACGGTATGACAAGGGTGAGCCCGGCCGCCGCCAGGATCAACCCGATGATGATGAGGACCTTGTCCCAGGGAAAGGCCAGATCGCCGATGCCCTGGTTGCCGACCGCGAAGAGAGCCGCAGAGAGCAGCGCCGTGTGCACGACGAGTCCCGCGGCAACATCGAGGCCGACGGCTGCCGCGGCGACGGCAGCATCGGTTCCCTGCTTCTGAAGGAAGCGCACGTTGAGGGCGAGGCCTCCGACCTGGGCGGGTGTCGCGAAGTTGGCGAACGAAGCGGCAAGCTGGGCCTCGGTCGCAGGAATCAGGCCGGGCTGGTCGACCAGGGATCCCCGAAGCGCGACCGCCGCACCGACGAAGGTCAGCGACGCGGCGGCAAGGGTCGCGAACACCCACAGAGGTGACGCCGCCCGCAGCTGAGTCCAGATCCCGCCTATGTCAGCCAGCTGTGGTGCGAGCACGTAAAGAGCGACCGCCGAGGCCACGACGATCATGACTGTGCGCGGCTTGACCCGCTCGAGGGCAGCCAGCTCGACCGGTGGAGCTCCGGTCTGCTCCCTTATCGCCTCACGCAGATCATCGAGGAGCTCTGGACGACTCGACGCCACTCGGCGGGTCGAACGGCTGAGGGCCAGGGGCTGAAGGCGCGGCATCGCTGCCGCGATCGCGGTCGGGCCCATGACGCTGATGGCTGTGCTGACTGCGGTGTCGAGATCGACCCGCGACGCCACGTCGGTGATCAGCTCAGCCACATCAGAGGCCATCTCGGCCTCGGTGGCTGCCAGCATGCCCGACGAGAAGTTGCCCAGGAGCACTTTGCCCTCTGCGTCGAGGACGAAGTTGCGAAGCGAGAGGTTGCCGTGCGCGATCCGTGCCTGATGGAGTCGCCTCGTGATCTCCCAGACATCGCGGATCTCGTCGTCGGTCAACAACTGGGTCGCCTGAGCCTCTCCCTTGTCACCGACCAGGCGTCCGCGGGGGACCCCTGAGAAGGCGATCAGTGATCCCTCGACTCCGACTGGTGCCACACCTACCAGCTGAGCGGCGCGAACCCCGCGGCGGTACGCCTCTGACGCGACCAGCGCCTCGTGCTCGGTGAGCTGCATCAGGGATCGTCGTTCGGCTACCTCAGCGGGTTCGCGGAGGCGGAACCGGCGGTAGACGCGGACCAGCTCGGTGGCGGCACGCTCGTCCCGGGTGCGCACCTTGATGAACACCTCCTGCCCGTCAGCTGATGTTCCTTGCCAGGCCTGCGCACCAGGGGTCGGAAGCTCTGAGCACCTCAGTGTCCTCAGTGGCTGGCCGCTGCGGGACATGCCCTCTGCGACGTCGACTCCGCGGGGTCTGCGGTTGTTGGTGCCGAACACCAGCAGCGCGACGGATCCGACCACCCAGCCCAGGGCCACCGCAGCCACGAGGTCACGGGCAAGGCTCGTGCCCGAGGCGGCACGCGCGAAGCACAGCGCAACGATGATCGCGAGCGTTGCCTTGCGCCACCCCCGGCCCAGCCACGGCACCTCGACGACGGCCACCGCCGTTGCTGCTGCCAGGTACCCGGGGTTCGGGAACCCAGCCGATGATCGGATGACCTCGCGGCCCAGCTCGCGCAGGACCGCGGCGGCGTGTGGTGTGTCCAGCAGGGCGGACAGGGCGCGCATGCCGATTCCCGCGGCGACAGCTGCCAGCACTGCGACACCCAGGCGACGGAACTGGCGTCGAGCCAGGTGTGAAACCAGGAACGCGAGTGGGAGGTATGCGGCTATGACCTGGATGACGACGACGATGACGTTCTCGAAGGAGCCTGGCAGGCCGGAGACGGCGCGGAGGAT
>JAHFUU010000216.1 GCA_023264915.1 Microthrixaceae bacterium
GGTGCCAAGAGCCAAGGCCTCGCGAGGCACGGTTTCCTGGAGGCCGAGAGGTCGCGGCGGCATGGTCGGGTGGGTCACGATGCCCCTCATGTGACAGAGTCGGGTGTGGCCACAGCCCCGAACACGTCGCCTCCCAAACCGTCATCGGAGGAGTTCCGCGACCGGCTGAGTGGCTTCCTGCGGGACGAGCTGGGTGCGCCAGGCCTGTCCGTGACAGGGGTGGGGCGCCTCTCCGGTGGGGCTTCCCGCGAGACCTTCGAGATCTCCGTCGAGGGTGGTCCGTTCGCACGAGCGGCGATGCAGCGGGTCAGGCCCGGGGCCCTCAGCGCGACGTTCTCGATGGTCCGCGAAGCGGGGCTGCTGCGGGCAGCCTCACGACGAGGGGTTCCCGTCGCTCCGGTGATCGCCGCAACCGATGACGTGTCCGTTGTCGGGGCTGCCTTCACCCTGTGCGGCTGGGTCGAGGGCGAGACGATCGCTCGGCGCATCCTCCGCGACGAGGCCTTCTCGGTCGCGCGCACCAAGCTCGTGAGCGACGCAGCTAGCGCTCTCGCCGGTCTGCACGAGGTCCCGACCGATGACCTGTCGCTGCCGGCGCCCTCCGACCCACTCATCGAGATCCGGGCGCTGTTCGACCATCTCGCGGAGGCACATCCAGGCTTCGAGCTCGGGTTCCGGTGGCTGTCCGCCGACAGGCCTGCACCGACCTCGAAGCCCGTTGTCGTGCACGGAGACTTCCGGCTCGGCAACCTGATGGTTGACGCGCAGGGGCTTGTAGCCGTCCTCGACTGGGAGCTGACGCATCTTGGTGACCCCATGGAGGACCTGGGGTGGTTCTGCGTCAAGGCGTGGCGCTTCGGCAACGAGGCGCCTGTAGCTGGGTTGGGGAAGCATGAAGAGCTCTTCAGCGCCTATGAGGCAGCCGGCGGTGGAGCGGTCGATCCCGAAGCGGTGCACTGGTGGGAGGTGTTCGGCACGCTTCGGTGGGGAGTGATCTGCATCCTCCAGGCGCGCACCCACCTGTCGGGGGCATCGCGGTCAGTAGAGCTGGCCGCGATCGGTCGCCGTGTGTGCGAGACCGAGCACGATCTCCTGGAGCTGTTGCCATGACAGGACGTGGCCTGCATGACGCCCCGGCAGCAGCTGATCTGATCGAGGCCGTCTTGGAGTTCTTGGAGCGCGACGTCTTGCCGGCCACAGAAGGTCGCGTGCAGTTCCACACGCGTGTCGCTGTGCGCGTGCTCGCCATGGTGGGCCGGGAGATCGAGCTCGGGCCAGAGCTCGCAGCAGCCCACGAGCACCGCCTCGCGGAGCTGGGGTTCGCCACCGAGGAGGACCTTGCACTGGCGATCCGCGCCGGTGACCTGGACGACCGTTACCAGCAGGTGAAGGCGGCAGTCAAGGCGAGCGTCGATGACAAGTTGCGGGTTGCCAACCCCGATTACCTCTGATCCACGCCTTGCCTCTGATCACGCCCAGGCTCACATCGGGAGCGTCACGTGAGCGTAGGTGCCACCTTCTTGAAGCCAGGTGAGGGCTTCGAGACGTTCAAGGACGATGTCGTCTACGCGCTTGATCTGGTCTGCCGGTGTGATGTCGATCGGGAGGCGCCCGATGGCGAGGTCGCCGTCTATGAGACGACAGGCCGAGAAGTCGAGCTTGCCCAGACGGGTGAGGGTCGGTGCGGTGGTGAGGTCGAGGCACTTGCCGGTCAGGCGAAACTCACGGATGCGCCAGCGGACGGTGAGCAGCTGGCACCGGACCTTCTCGACGGTGACGGGATCGGCGAGGCGGGAACCGGTGGCCAGCCTCGCACCCGCGTCCGGGTCGAGGAAGCCGACCACTGGGAACAGCTCTGTCGGCCTGACCATCGCGTCATAGCGCGGAAGGTCCACCAGGCCGAGAGCCCAAGCCAGCACGGTGAGACCCTCGAGGCGCCAGGCGGCGTCGACAGCGACTCGCTCATCCACCCAGAAGACCGGTGCCTGGAGGAGCTGCCACTCGTCGGGTTCGAGCTCGGCGCCGAGTCCGACCGCGTCGACCCAAGCTCTCAACCTGGCGTGCTCGAAGGCAAGGTCGACCTTGTCGGGGTCCATCTGCTCGAGGAACGCACGGCTCGACACGGCGGCAAGCGCCAGCGCACGGAATGCGACACGCTCAGGCGACGGGTCCACATCGGGGGCCCTCGATCCGATCTCGGGTCGGTGGAGCTCGCTCGCGGGGATGCTTGCAGCGCCCGCTGGGAGCGTTGCATTCGGATCGCAGGGCTCGTCCCCTATGAGCACCCGCCCGCGCCGGTCCCGCACGGACGACGGTGTCAGCAAGAACGCGTCGAGATGCTCTGCGATGGCGAGAACGATGGCTGACAGCTCGTCGGGCGGATCGGTGTCGAGGTCCACGACGCATCCGGGGCCCAGGTCGACCCGGAAGCCGACGCCTGAGAGTGCTCTGACGACCTCTGGCGTGCGTCCCGTGGGAGGGAAGCCCTTGCATCGCTCACGAAGGTCGCTGATGGTGTCGCTCCAGCCGTTCCCGCAGTAGGACTCAGGAGCGTGGGTGAGGACCAATGTGCTGCGGGCATCCAGACCCTTGACCGGAGCCGGGCTCGGTGGCACCTCCAGGCGTTGCCACGTTGTGCCCTCGCCGCTGGCGCGGGCTCGAGGAGCGAGCTGGCGAACCAGCGATAGGACGCCGTGTGGGTCGACGCGATAGGACAGGATCGACACAGGTTGGGGAGCCACCGCCAAGATGTTGTCAGCCCAGAACCAGCGAGCGGGGGATCCGTCACCGCCCCACCAGCCGGTGGCAGCGATCAGGCACCGGTCGCGTGGAAGCCCCCGTCTACGTGAATCACCTCACCGGTGGTCATGGGGAACCAGTCCGAGAGCAGGACGACCGTGGCCTTGGCGACCGAGGTCGAGTCCTTGACATCCCAACCCAGTGGCGCTCGCCCATTCCACGCATCCTCGAACAGGTGGAACCCAGGGATCGATCGAGCTGCGACGGTCTTGATCGGTCCTGCCGATATGAGGTTCACGCGGACACCCTTGGGTCCGAGGTACCTCGACAGGTATCGGGAGGTGGACTCGAGGGCGGCCTTTGCGACTCCCATCCAGTCATAGGCAGGCCACGAGACCGAAGCATCGAAGTCCAGACCGACGATCGATCCTCCGTTGGACATGAGCGGAGCAACCGCATCGCAGAGGGTCTTGAGTGAGAAGGCGCTGATGTTCACGGCCACCTCGACGTCGGCCCACTGCGCGTCGAGGAACGTGCCACCGAGGCACACGGGCGGCGCGAAGCCGATGGCGTGCAGAGCTCCGTCAACTGAGTCCCAGCGATCCCCGATCTCGGCGCACACGCGTGCAGCGTGGTCCGGATCGCTCACGTCGAACTCGATCACGTCGGGCTCGGTCGGCAGCTTGCGGGCCGTGCGGCGCGTGTGGCGCATCGCCTGGCCGACCGAAGTGAGGATGATCTCGGCTCCCTCCTTCTGTGCAAGCTCAGCCACACCGTATGCAAGCGAGGAGTCTGTCAGGACTCCGGTGATCACAAGCCGTTTGCCGTCGAGCAAGCCCATGGAACCTCCGACTGGTCGGGTCGGGGGCACGTTAACCGGCTGGACTGCGCGACATCGAATGATCGGATCGTCAACGAACAGCACATATTGCCTACTGCGCGGTAGGGCGAAGGCGTTCCAAATACGCCTCAAACCAGTGCCCTACTGCACGGTAGGGGACGCGACGCAGGTCGAGCCCGTTGTTGGTGTCGCGGCCGACGGCTCAGCGTGACGGTGGCCGGGTGAGCTCGCCCCCCGACGCCGACGCCGTTGGTGTCACGGCCGACGGCTCGCGGCGACCGGTCGGTGCGCTCAGTTGTTGACCGAGAAGTCGACGGTGTGGAGTTGCTCGAGATCGCTCAGCAAGCTCCTCCGTCGCTGCGTCACTGCCGTCGGGTCGAGCTGGCCGAGGAGGCTGAGGGAGGTCAGGACCTCGACGAGGGAGCGGTGCAGCTCGAGGCTGCGCGAACCGCACCGTGTCTCGATGTCCTGGCTCGCACGACCCAGCGCGGACTGCATCTCGAACCGCACGAGCGTCTCGGCGGCGTCGATCCAGCACGCGAGGGCATCGGGCACACCGTCTGGTTCGGGTCTGGTGACTGGGCCGGTCTGGCGGTCGAACCGTGGAACGTCGAGCGGGATGTCCTCGAGTGGTCTGGGCCCGCTCAGCGCCGCCCGGCTGAGTCGGGGGGTGACGAGGGAATGAGCCTCCGGAGAGATCTGGGTGGCCGCGATGATCTCGCTCCACTCCTGATGGAACTGCTCGGTCACCTCGCGGGAGCACGCACGGATCGAGAACCGCAGGACGCGCTGACGGTATGCGACCGTGTCGGCGAGGTCACCGTGCAGCAGGGTGAACGCGTCGTCCCACGAGCCAGAGATGCCACATTCGGCACTGAGCTTCGAAGCGACGGACCGGAGCCGCGACAGGTCGGCGTCGAGGTCAGACTCGATGTCCTCGCGCAGGTGCGCGATCCGCGAGACGAGCAACCGGTGCCATCGTGCACCCGAGCCACACAGGTCGTGCGCTGCCTGGGCGGCCAGGCGAAGGCGCTGGCGTGAGTCATCCAGCCTTGCGACGTTGTCGATGACAGCCCGCTCAGCCGAGAGGCGCATCTTCAGCCGGTCTGCGACCCAGAACGTCTCGGTGAGAGCGCGGCTGATCCGTTGCTGTTCGGCCTCGAGCACGACCGCCGCCTCGAGGTGGTTCGCCAGTTCTTGCATGCCGCGGTCAGGACCCGGAGGCACCCCACCTCGCTCGGTCCAGTAAGGGGTCGGGTCGACGGCGAACACAGGGGCACTGATGCCCCGCTTCTCGAGAAGCAACTCGTCTCGTTCTGCGACACCAGACCATCCGGGGAAGCGGTTGGTGCCGTTGACCGCGACGACCACGCGCGAGCAGAGCGAGCCGAGAATCCGCAGGAAATCGAGCTCGCCAGGCGCAAGCTCGGTTGCGGCACTGGTGACCAGGATCACGGCCGACGCGCCGGCCGCTGCACGGAGCAGGCGTGGGGAGGGGTCAGACCACGCGTCGGCGACAGGTGGTGAGTCGATCAGGGTCAAACCTCTCGCAAGCGTGGATGACGGCGCGCTGATCCGGGCGACCCGGAGCTTGCGCTCGTTGCCGGGGTTGAACTCCTCAGAGGCGAGGGCACATGCATCGCCGAACGCGATGCAGCGCTGTTCGACCTCGGGCCCGCGCCCAGGATGGGGCTCGGTCACGATCTCCGCGGTGTAGTTGGTTCCGTGGGAGACCTGAAGTGCAACGGCCGTGGCGTGGTGAGCTGACACGGGGCACACGGGAGCACCGATCAACGCGTTCACGAGGCTGGACTTGCCTTGGCCCGCACCGCCGACGACGAGGGCCGGGACCGCCTCGACGGCGAGGTCCTCCGAAACGAGCTCCAGCTCGGC
>JAHFUU010000217.1 GCA_023264915.1 Microthrixaceae bacterium
TCCGCTCCATCTGGTCTGGCGTGTAGAGCTTGTCGGCTATGACGTTGTCGCGGGTCATGTTGGGCGCGAACTCTACCCACCTGTCGAGGAACCGATCATTGAACGTCTCGCGCACCTCGGTCCACTCCTGGGCTGAAAGAGCACTGGCTGGCGGGAAGAAGTACCAGCCTGTGGCAGAGTGCCGCCCCGGCGGAGCTTGTGACGGATCCCAGAGGCTGTTGACCCAGGTGCCCGCTGCGGGAGCGGGCACGTTGCCGGAGTAGGCGTCGCGGATGTAGCGGATGGCCTCTTCGGGCGTGTCGTAGCCGACAACTGTGTAATGGGTTCGATCGATGTCGGGATCCCAGCGAGCGGACTTGTACCTGGGCGCGTCATAGAGGCAGAACATCGGCGTTGCCAGCACGTGGCTGGGCCCGAACCGGAAGTTCTTGGCGCGCCGCACCCAGTTGGCTGGCAGGTGCTCCTCGCCGACGTGGCTCAGCAGGGTCTGCTTGGGATCTGCGTTGGTCGCGATGCACTTGGTCGCCCGGAGCTCTGTGCCGCGGGCGGACACACCCACCGCGCGACCGTCCTCGATGATGATCCTGTCGACCTCGGTGTTCTCGATCAGGTCGACCCCGTTCGCGTAGCAGGCCTGCGACATGGCTTTGGCGAGCGTGTGGGTTCCGCCCTTGGCAAGGCGCCAGCAACCGATCATCCATGGCAGGGCCGTGAGGATCATCCCCCCGAAGCTCCCCGTGTCGATGCCAACGCCGAACTCGACGCTCACGCGGTACATGAGGGTGCGCATCTCGGGTGACTCGAACAACTCGTCGATCATCACCTTCGGGGTCTTTGCGGTGTCCGTCGCAGTGATGCCCATGTCGCCATACAACGACTCGATTAGATCTGCCTGACCCTCGTCCATCCCCTCGAAGGGCGGCGAGTACATGCCGAAGCCGAGCAGCGGGCCGAAGTCCATGGTGCGCTTCTGGATCTCGACATAGGTGTCGGCATCGGCCTTGGAGTACCGCGAGATGCTGGCGTGGGTCTTGTCGAGCAGATCCTTGCGGTGCAGCACGATCGGCGGGCGCCCGTCGGAGAACGCGATGCCAGCCTGGTTCTCAGGGGTGATCGAGCGGAGGCCGCAGCTCTCGAGGTCGAAGTCCTCGATCATCGGCATGATGTCGAAGAACTCCATGTAGTTGGCGTGCATGTTGAACCGGAAGCCCGGCACGACCGGGTCCTCGGTGTTGGCCCCTCCGCCCTCCTCGTGGCGGCGCTCGATGATCGCCGTGTCCAGGCCCGCCCTCGCCAGGTAAGCAGCCAGGCAAAGCCCGTTGTGGCCCGCGCCGATGATGATCGCGTCGTAGGTCTTTCGCACGGAGGCTCCTTGGGATCAGAGGACGGGTCCGAGCTGACACAGGTTAACAGAATTCGTGCACTGTGCAAACAAGACGGTTAGGCTGAGGGGGTGTCCGAGCGAGCGCACTTGTCGGGGAGCCCGCCGCCAGGCGCGTCAGGCGCCGGCGGCAGGCAGCCGAACGCGACGCGGATCCTCGAAGCCGCCGAGGTCTGCTTCGCCCGGTACGGGTTCCACAAGACCTCGATGGAGGACATCGCTCGCGAGGCGAGCCTTTCCCGCCGGAGCCTCTACCGGCACTTCCCCGACAAGACAGCGCTGTTCAACGAGGTAGCCGCGGCACGGACGCGCATCTTCCTCGACGAGATCATGCGCCAGACGGCGCGCCTGGACGGGCTTTCAGCCCAGATCGAAGAGGTCGCGCGCCTGACCAACCGATTCATGCGCGAGGACCCCATCAGCGCCGCGCTGTTGCGGGCCGATCCCGACTCGCTCGCACGCATGGTCTCCACCGGCGCACGCGAGATGCTCGGCATGGCGATGGATGCGATCGTCCCCCTCATCCAGACCGCTCGTGATCGTGGCGAGGTCCGTGCCGATCTCGACGTGCTGCGCGCCGCGGAGTGGATAGGACGCATGGTGTTCTCCCTCGCCGCGACTCCCTCGGTCACCTTTGACATCGGCGACCCCGAGCAGACAGCAGCGTTCATCCGCGAGTTCCTGGTGCCCGGATTGCGATGATCCGGCTCGCAGACACCGCCCGCACGTGTGCCGCTGATCCCGTTCTGGTTGTGGCCACCGTGAGATCGCCGTGCCCGTCGCTACCGCGCCGGGCGTGCCTGGCTCCTGCCGGCTCGCTTGGCATCGACGCCCACCCTTGGACTGCATCGATGGTGACATCGTCTGCGGGCAGGGCGAGAATGCATCGACTCCACAAGAATCCCCTTTCAGGGCGAAACCCCTAGAAGGCCATGTCACCCGAGGTGGTGTCTGGCAGGAAGGCGACCATGGCGAAGACCCCTATGGCGAAGAAGCTTCGCCGCCTCGCTCCTGCTGATGCATCAGCACGGCTCGACTCGTTGTTGTCCCGGCCCTATGAGTACCGCAGCTGGGAGGACGTCTACCGCGAGGAGTGGACCTGGGACGAGGTCGTCCGCGTCACGCACATCCGCGCAAACTGCATCTCCGCGTGCTCGATCAACGCGTATGTCAAGGACGGCATCGTCTGGCGAGAGGATCAGAACGCCACCTACGAGCAGGCCTTCGACGACGTACCCGACTTCAATCCGAGGGGTTGCCCGGCGGGTTGCGCTTACAGCGTGCAGATGTATGACCCGACGCGCATCAAGTACCCGATGAAGAGGGTGGGCAAGCGCGGGTCAGGCAAGTGGCAGCGGCTCTCATGGGACGAAGCGCTGGGCGAGATCGCCGACAAGCTGATCGACGTCATCGTCGAGGACGGACCGGAGTGCATCGTCTATGACCATGGAACGACCAACTCTGACAGCGGGATCGCCACGCCGCTGGAGGCTCACGTCTTCGGCAACGGACTCGGCGGGAGCTCGATCGACTCGTGGGCCGGCGTGGGCGACCTGCCGGTCGGACTGCTCCAGTCGTGGGGGACCTACATGTCTGAGGGCACTGCCGACGACTGGTACCTGTCGGACTACATCCTGATCTGGCTCGGGAATCCCAACTACACCAGGACCTCAGACGTCCACTTCATATGGGAGGCACGGTACCGCGGCGCGAAGGTGGTCTCGGTCGCACCGGACTTCTCGCCCTCGACGCCGCACGCGGACCGATGGTTGAACGTGCGCGTAGGAACCGACGCCGCTCTGGCTCTCGGCATGGTGAACGTGGTCATCACAGAAGGCTTGTACGACGAGGAGTTCATCAAGGAGCAGACCGACCTCCCGTTCCTCGTGAGAGATGACACCGGCCGGTTCCTGCGTGAGGCCGACCTGGTGGAGGACGGTTCTGAGGAGGGCATCTACTACTGGAACGCGAAGTCCAGACGCCTACGTCTCGCCGATGGCACCTGGGATTCCGAGGTCGACACCATCGCGCTCGACCCAGATGACGATCCCGCGCTCTCGGGCGCTCACACCGTGAAGCTCGTGGACGGTTCCAGGGTGAGGGTCCGAACCGTCTTCGACCTGTTGTGTGAGCACGTGAAGGCATACTCGCCCGAGTCGGCCGCCAACATCACCGGCGTGCACGCTGACAACATCCGAACCGTGGCGCGAGAGCTCGCTGCCGCGAAGTCGGCGATGATCTTCGCTTCGTGGGGGGCATGCAAGCACTACCACTCGGATCTGTTCCAGCGCGGCATGGTCTATCTGGTCGCGCTCACGGGGAACACCGGCGGCAAGCCTGGCTCGGGCATCAAGGTGTCGACCTGGTGGCCGTTCCCGATGATGGGTGCCGATGGGCAGGCTCTGATGACAGAGGCTCCCCCGCCGTCGCCCGTGGATCGAGTCTCGGTGAAGACAGTCACGAAGTTGATGTTCGAGATGTCGGACTACTTGCGCTCGAGCCCGATGATCCCGTGGCTCTACGCGCATGACCCGAAGTGGCGGGCGGTCGCCAACAGGAACGAGTACGCCGACCCGGCGTTCAAGCGGCCGATATCGGAGTACATGGACGAGATATTGGACAAGGGCTGGCAGCCGATCTGGCCACGTCCGCCGAAACGGCCGCGCTTCTACTACTTCTCGGGCCCCAACCCGCTTCGCCGCTGGCCCAACTCAGAGACGATTCGACAGAGCCTGTGGGAGAGCATCGACACGATAGTGACGTGCGATTTCAAGATGAACACCTCGGGCATGGCGTCGGACTACATCCTCCCGGCGAGCGGCTACTACGAGAAGCCTGGCATCAAGTACTCACAGTCCTACCTGCCGTACCTGGTCGTAGGTGACAGGGCTGTACCCGAGCTGTGGGAGTCCAAGCACGAGTGGGACATCGCGTTCATGCTCGCGAAGGCGATCCAGGATCGTGCCCGAGCGCGCGGTGTCGACACCTACAGCGACTCCAACGGGATCGAGCACTCACTCGTGAGCCTCTATGACGACATGTGCGCGGACGGGACCTACGGAGAGGGCCCGGCAGGTGAGGTAGCTGCCCTCGACTGGATCATGACCAACTCGTCGATCACCAAGAGCTCGAAGCTGGGTGAGCAGCCGTGGCGCAAGGCTGTCGAGCGGGGCATGGTGAAGATCAAAGAGATCGAGCCCTACTTCCTCGCGCTCGGCCTGAACGCGGTCATGAGTGACTACGACGAGAGCCGCCCGACGAACCAGTTCCACTGGTTCGTCAAGGACAAGAACCCGTGGCCGACGCTCACTGGCCGTCAGCAGTTCTACCTGGACCACCCCTGGTTCGCAGAGATCGGTGAGCAGCTGTGCGTGCACAAGGAGCCAGTCGCCTCGGGTGGTCCCTACAGGCTGCGGTTGACGGGCGGTCATACTCGCTGGAGCCAGCACTCGATCTTCCGCTCCAACACGCAACTGCTTCGCCTCCAGCGGGGCGGACCGGTCGCCTACGTCAGTGAACCGGATGCGCGTGCGAGAGGCATCGGGGACCACGACGACATCCGGGTGTTCAACGACGTCGGGGAGTTCGTCTTGAAGGCCAAGATCTCACCGGCCGTCCAGCCGGGTGAGGTGATCTGCTACCACGCGTGGGAGAGCTACCAGTTCCCGGGTGGGGGTGGGCAGAACTCGGTGGCGCCGAGCCCGATGAAACCGACCAACATGCTCGGCGACTACGGTCACCTCGGCTACAAGATCTTCTACCAGTCGATGAACCACGTGCCCAAAGAGGTCGCGGTCGAGATCGAGAAGGTCAGAGAACAGGCGTGAGAGGGTGCGAGCCTGTGCAAGCCCAGCTCAGGCAGACTTGGGGGGACTCGATACGGTCGCTGCTTCGTCGGGAGCTCTGAGAGCCTCACCGGGGCCGAGGTCGGTCGATGACCGGTCGGGACTCGACATGATCCCTGGGTCGCCGGGAGGGCCTGGCGAGCGATCGCGCTGGGCCCGCTCGAGCCTGGTGCGGCTCGTGCCCCGGATCGAAGCGGATGCCACTTGACGGGCCTTCCTCCCAATGTGGCCGGCCTGCTGC
>JAHFUU010000218.1 GCA_023264915.1 Microthrixaceae bacterium
GGCCTCTGCCCGACCGATGTTCGTGCCCTCAACGAGCCACGCGACGCCAAGGCCATACTGGTGCACTTCGAGCAGGGGCGTCCCGACGAAGGCCTGAAAGCGCTCCAGTCTTACTGGTCAACCAAAGCTCATCCATCGGCCCCCACCAGCCTTGCAGCGGGCTGGGAGGGAACCGAACCGTACCGGCGATCGATGATGGACGCGCCGCCGAGTGTCGAGATGCAGCTACAGCCGATCCAGATCACCTACAGGCTCAACGCGAGCTGGCGTGCACTGCCCCTGCAGCTCTGCACGTTCATCCAGGACACCGGCTGGAACGCCTGCATCCAGCTGAACAGCGAAGACGTGTACTTCGACCCGAACAACGTGGTCAGGCTGTCAACCGATCACCTCGCCGGCAAGGACCTGATAGTCGCGTTCGCCAGGCTCGACGAATCCCCGGGCCCACCCCTCGCAGAGCTAGCCAGGATCCCCGCGGCAGCGCTGAGCTCGTCCGCGGCGACCTTGGAACCAACACCCGAGGCCGTCACGCTCACCAACGAAGGTGACGCAATCACACTCGCCCACTCGAAGCCGCTTCTCCGGGTCGTCCCATCGAAGTGAGATGACAAGCGACCCCGGCACCTGTCCCGACGCGGTTCTCTCACGGACACCCGAGATCTCCTAGGCGGGGATCAGATCGACCCGGCGGCCATGCGGTCCTTCTCTGAGACAGCGACCGGTTCCGTCCCGACGAGTTCTGCCCAGCCTCCAACCCGAGGCGCAACGGGTGGAGCGTTCTGGTGCCGCGTCCCCGCAGAGGTCCCCGATCGAGATCCGTGTGATCCGCTTGCCGGATCTGGTCCCGCATCCGGTTCTCGGTCCCGGAGGTTTGGAGGCCGGATTGCCCGTCGGTAGCCTGCCGAGGCCAGGGTTCTTCGACGGATGAGGCCAAGCCATGGGATCTGACATCAAGCCGGCGGGGATCACGCGGGTGGGGGTCTTGGGTTCGGGGATCATGGGTTCAGGCATCGCTCAGGTGGCAGCCAGGTCCGGGTACGAGGTCGTGCTGCGATCGCGCCAGCAGAGCACCGCCGAAGCGACGGTCGCCGCGATGGAGAAGGGCCTGGCGTCCCAGGTCGACAAGGGCAAGATCGACGAGGCCGACAAGGTTGCTGCCCTGAGCCGTGTGACCGCAACGTCGGCGATAGGTGACCTGGGCGAGTGCGACCTGATCATCGAGTCGGTGGTCGAGGACCTCGAGACCAAGATGAAGCTGTTCCAGGAGCTGAACCATGTCTGCAAGGACGACGCCATCCTGGCCACCAACACATCGACGCTGCCGGTGATCGAGCTTGCGATGGAGACCCACAAGCCTGACAAGGTCTGCGGGATCCACTTCTTCAACCCGGCGCCGATGATGGCCCTCGTCGAGATCGTCAGACCGCTGACCGCTTCGGACGAGACGATCGCAGCGGTTCGCTCGTTCGCGGAGTCCTGTGGCAAGTCACCTGTCGAGGTGAAGGACCGTGCCGGATTCATCGTGAACGCTCTGCTGTTCCCCTACCTCAACAACGCGGTGCGCATGCTCGAGAACGGGACGGCATCCCGCGACGACATCGACTCGGCGATGAAGGGCGGGTGCAACTTCCCCATGGGCCCTCTGGCGTTGCTGGACCTGGTGGGACTCGACACCTCCGTCTCGATCCTCGACGCCCTGTACAGCGAGTTCCGCGACCCGAACTACGCGGCGATGCCGCTTCTTCGCCGGATGGTCAGCGCAGGGCAACTGGGTCGGAAGTCGGGACAGGGCTTCTATGACTACTCCCGCCGCTGAGAGCACCCAGGATCGTGTGTGGCTGCACGTGCGGCGGCGAGTCGTAGCTCCGCGGTGCGCGTAGAGCCGCCAGCGAGCCAGTGGGACTTCCCGCCGGCCGAGACAGCTGACGAGCAGGGCGTCGTAGGCATTGGCGCAGACCTGGAGCCGGGCACCGTGCTGCGCGCGTACCGGAGCGGGATGTTCCCGATGCCGGTGTTCACTGGCGGTCCCATGGGCTGGTGGTCACCTGACCCGAGGGGAACCATCCCTCTGGATGGCCTGCGCGTGACACGGTCCCTGCGGCAATCGGCCAAGCGGTACGAGGTTCGGGTGGATACCGCGTTCGAATCGGTGATCGACGCCTGCCGCGATCCAAGCCGTGAAGGCGCATGGATCACTCCTGAGATCAAGGAGGCCTACGGGCGGCTTCACGCGATAGGGTGGGTCCACTCGGTCGAGTGCTGGTCCCTGGAGACAGGTGAGCTGAGTGGCGGCCTCTATGGCGTGAGCATCGGCGGGTTCTTCGCGGGCGAGTCGATGTTCCATCGCGGTCGGGATGCCTCGAAGGTGGCCCTGGTGCATCTGGTCGAGCTGCTCGCGTCATCGAGTGGTCAGCTGCTCGACGTGCAGTGGACGACACCGCACCTGCGCTCGATGGGCGCGGTGGACATGTCGAGGTATGAGTACCTGGACCGGCTTGCTTCGGCGACTCTGGTGGACACAGACCCCTTCGGCTAGGCGCACCGAGCTGCCTCGCCAGCCATGAAGGCCGACCGCGACCCGAGAGCCGGCCGCTCCGACGAGCCCGGCGAACCTGGGTGCTGCCCACGACCCTGGCCCATCGCATGACCGCAGCTCGGGAGCCCACGCCTGACAGGCAGTCAGGATGACACGGGCACTGAAGTCGCGGGACCATTGAGCCATGGCGACCGAGCAAGCCAGAATCCATCGTGATCCCCCGTGGATGATGCGCACCTACTCTGGGCACTCGACGGCGAGGGCGAGCAACGAGCTCTACCGCAAGAACCTGGCCAAGGGCCAGACAGGGCTCTCGATCGCGTTCGACCTGCCCACCCAGACCGGGTACGACCCAGACGACCCACACAGCCACGGAGAGGTCGGCAAGGTCGGGGTACCGGTGGCTCACCTCGGCCACATGTCGGCTTTGCTCGAGGGCATCCCCGTGGACGAGATGAACACCTCGATGACCATCAACGCCCCGGCGGCATGGATGCTCGGCCTGTACATAGCCAACGCCGAGAACAACGGCGTTCGGTCCGACAAGCTGCGAGGTACGACCCAGAACGACATCGTCAAGGAGTACCTGTCACGAGGCACCTACATCTTCCCTCCAGAGCCGTCGCGCCGGCTCATCGTCGACATGGTCGCGTTCTGCTCTGAGTGGATGCCCCTGTGGAACCCGATGAACGTGTGCTCGTACCACCTTCAAGAGGCGGGCGCGACACCGGTGCAGGAGATCGCCTACGCGCTGGCCACTGCGATCGACGTGCTCGATGCAACCAGGGCGAGCGGGCAGGTTCCAAAGGAGCGCTTCGCCCAGGTGTTCGCCTCGATCTCGTTCTTCGTGAACGCTGGCATCCGCTTCATCGAGGAGATGTGCAAGATGCGGGCGCTCGTCCGAATGTGGGATCGCATCGGGTCAGAGCGCTACGGGGTCACCGATCCCAAGGCCCGCCGGTTCCGCTATGGCGTGCAGGTCAACTCCCTCGGGCTGACCGAGGCACAGCCAGAGAACAACGTGCAGAGGATCGTGCTCGAGATGCTGGGAGTGACGCTCTCCAAGCGGGCCCGGGCCCGCTCGATCCAGCTGCCGGCCTGGAACGAAGCGATGGGCCTGCCCCGCCCCTGGGACCAGCAGTGGTCGCTTCGCAAGCAGCAGGTGCTTGCATACGAGACCGACCTCCTCGAGTACGACGACATCTTCGACGGCTTACATGTGATCGAGGGGAAGGTCGACGAGCTGGTAGATGCGAGCCAGGCCGAGCTCGACGATGTGCTGGCCCGCGGGGGTGCCTTCGCTGCGATCGACGAGCTCAAGGGTCGCCTTGTCAGGTCCCACACAGCGCGCACCCGCAGGATCGAGTCAGGTGAGCTGCCCGTCGTGGGCGTGAACACCTTCGTCGAGACCGAGCCATCCCCGCTCGGGGGCGATGGCCACATCATGAAGGTCGACCCCGCGGTCGAGCCGGTGATGATCGCCGAGGTCAGGCGGTGGCGCACGTCCCGTGACAACGGCGCGGTCAAGCGATCCCTCGACGAGCTACGGCAGGCCGCCGAGTCCGGTGCCAACATCATGGCTTCGACGATCGACCTGGCCCACTGCGGCGGGACGACGGGGGAGTGGGCCGGAGCCTTGAGGGAGGTGTTCGGCGAGTACCGGGCACCCACGGGCGTGGGCGCCGCTGTCGGTGCTCACCCGCGAACCGAGACCTTGCGCGAGGTGGCCGACAGAGTCAGGGCCCGCCCGCGGCCGCCCAGGCTGCTGGTCGCCAAGCCCGGCCTTGACGGTCACAGCAACGGTGCCGAGCAGATCGCAGTTGCGGCCCGTGACACGGGGATGGAGGTCATATACCAGGGCATCCGCCTCACCCCGGCTGAGATCGCTGCTGTTGCCCGTGACGAGGATGCAGACGTGGTCGGGCTCTCGATCCTGTCGGGCAGCCACCTCGAGATCGTGCCGGAGGTGATGCGCCAGCTGAGCGACGCGGGGGTCGATGCCGAGGTGGTCATAGGGGGCATCATCCCCGATGAAGACCGCGAGGAGCTGCTGGCATGCGGTGTGGCCCGCGTGTACACGCCCAAGGACTTCGAGCTGGGCCGGATCATGGCAGACATCCTCGATCTGGTAGATACATGATGCCTGTCACATAAGTTGTGACCAGATAGTTACAGATCTCTGCAATTGGGTCGATGTAGACGGGTATGTGCCTGTCCGCCCGACGCGCTGACGCCGCCCGGACCCCGCCGGCGGCCGGGCATGCCCGCCGATCGGTTGTGACAAAGCGGGCGCCTTCCTTGAATCAGGGGGCCCGCGACCGATGGGTTCTCGTGGATCGGCGAGCCTTGGTGGGGCTGTCGGTCGGCGTCCTCGGTCTGGGGCTTGGTGCCGCTGCGGCGGTCTGGCAGGTCCTGGCACTGGCGGTCGTCGCCGGAGCCTGTGCATTGGTTGCGGGCGTTGCCGCGGTGCGGTTCGTGGGGCTCCTCAAGAACGCCCGCCATCGCATCGACGATCTCCAATGCCAGGTCAGCGAGCTTCAAGAGACTGTCGACAAGGAATCCGAAGCCCGAGCCGACCTCGAGACCCAGCTGTCGTCGCGGATCCAGCTGACATCGGTGCGCAAGGGCACCCAAGCCGATGCCCTCACCGACGGCGCCACGGGCCTGTTCAGCGAGGGTTACTTCACCGTGGCCCTCGACGCACGGATCGCGGCGGCGCGCCGCAACCTCAAGCCCGTGGCCGTGGTGGTGATGGAAGTGATCCAGGGGCTCAACAGCGAGCTGCCGCATCCGGCAGATCCGGCGCGCGTGGCTCAATGCGTCAAAGCCACGATCAGGGAAGCCGACACAGCCTGCCGGTTGATGGACGGGGGGTTTGCCCTGGTCCTCGAGGACACCGCCGAGAACGGGGCGATATGGACCG
>JAHFUU010000219.1 GCA_023264915.1 Microthrixaceae bacterium
AAGCTCACCTTGAACGAACGATTCCCACGGCTGGCAGTTGCCCGAGTTGTCAGAGACGACGGGGCGCTGTACCTCGGCCCTGTTTCCTCTCAGCGAGTGGCAAACCAGGTGATCGCAGCCATACACACGGCCGCGCCGCTTCGACGGTGCACCAAGCGTGTCGCCCTCGACAGCTCTGAGCCCCCGTGCACACCCGCTCAGCTGGGCGTCTCGACATGCCCGTGCTCTGGAGACTGCTCAGCCGACCAGTACGGCCAGATCGTTTCGAGGGTCCTGCTCGGCTTGACCGACCATCCCGAGCTGCTGCTCGAACCGCTGTCGGCACGCATCTCAGAGCTGAGCCTGGCCGAACGCTTCGAGGAAGCCGACGAGGCCCGAGACCGTGCCCAAGCGCTGGCCACGGCGATCCGCCGCACGCGCACCCTCTCACAGCTCCGAGAGGTCAGGTCGCTGGTCATCGAGTGGCCAGGCCTCGGCGGGGCCGAGATCGTCCGCGGCCAGCTCGCCGCGACCTGGTCCAAGGACGGCCAGCCCAGCCTCTTCACCGGCACGCCCGACGCCAGCTCCACCGATGCCGCCGCCGACCTCACGCCGGCAACAGCCGTTCCAAAAGAGCTCGTCGACGAGATGTCCGTGGTGGCCTCGTGGCTCGATCAGCACTCCCACCGGCTTCGGCTGGTGAGCGTCGACGGCGAGCTCTCCAGCCAGATCCCCGCGCTGCGAAGCTTCCAGCCACGCAAGAAGCCAGCTGACTCGCGAGCTGCAACAACTGCACCAGGGCACGGGCTGCACCCGCCCTCGACATCCCCTCGCCCACGGCGGGCTCGATCCATGGAGGTGCCCCGGTAGCCTTGGCCCATGGAGCTGCTCTGGATAGTCGCCGCGGTGATGTTGTTGATGTTGCTCGCGATGCTCGCGGTCATCGGTGTCATGGTGGGGATCACGGGTTGGAAGCTCGACATGCGCAACCGCGTCGACGTGAGCCGCCCCAGCGCCGCACCCATGAGCTGGCTCGTCGCGCCGACAGGTGCCGCGGGGCTTCACCGCGGCCTGCGGGACACCGCCACGATGCTCCGCCGGCTGGGTCCCTTGGACGAGCAGGCTTCCCGGGGCACGACCGATCACCTCCGCGCGCAGCTGCTCTGCCAGGCGGCGGTGCTGGACCGCGATCTCATCTCGGCCAGTCGGATGCCCCAGCCCCACCGGCGCCGCGTCGTGCGCGACCTCCGTGCCCAGGCTGCCGAGCTCGAGCGACTGAGCCGGCGTGCAGCCGAGCTCACTCGACGGACAAGTGCCGGATCTGGCACAGGTCGCGACGAGGCGCCCGAAGTGGCACTCTCGAGGATCGCCGAACGCCTCACCCTTCTCGAGAACGCCGAAGCTGAGCTGGCCGATGTCGAGCGAGCCAACGGCCTACTCGACGCCGAGCGCCTGATCGCGGAGCGGCCCGCAGCCGCCGGTGGCAGGCCCGCAGCTGTGCCTCATCCCATGGGACTACCGCCGACCAGCCCTACAGGAATACCCGAGATGCCCGCACCCAGCCCGGCTGATCTCGCAAGCCAGGTTCCACCCAGGCGAGCCCGGCCCGGCACGAGGCTTCCAACCGATCGCAGACCCGGCCGCGGACCTGGCCCCCGATCCTGAGGCCACCGCTCGCGGCCGTTGCTCGGCGAGTCACTCCGCTGTGGCAGCAGCGATCAGGGCATCGAGCGCGTCGGCCGCGCGGCCCCGGTCTATGGACTGAAACGCCGCCTCGAGCCCCGTCGCGAGATCGCTCGCCGAACCCGCCACCACCAGCCCCGCCGCAGCGTTCAAAGCCACCATGTCCCTGTAGGGGCCGCGCTCACCCGCGAAGATCCTGCGCGCGATGTCCGCGTTCGTCTCGGGATCGCCACCGGCGAGGTCTTCAGGGGCCACCAGGCCGAGGCCGAGGCTTTGCGGGCTCAGCTGGTACTCCCTCACCTCACCACCGTGAAGCTCGAAGATCGTGCTGGGCCCTGTGGTGGTCAACTCGTCGAGACCGTTGTGGCCGTGAACCACCATCGCGTGACTCATCTGCCTGGCCTTCAAGACACCGACGATGGTGGGCGCGGTTCGCAGGTCACCCACACCGATCACCTGGCGGCGCACGCGCGCCGGATGCGAGACGGGGCCGAGGAAGTTCATCACTGTCGGTACGCCCAGCTCGGCACGGACCGGTGCGGCATGCCGCATTGCGGGGTGGAACAGGCGCGCATAGCAGAACCCGATGCCCGCCGACATGAGGCATCCGATGACCGCGGGACCGTCGAGCTCTACGGGCACCCCGAGGGCCTCGAGCACGTCGAAGGAGCCGCTGGTGGAGGATGCCCGGCGGTTGCCGTGCTTGAGCACGTGCGCACCCGCGCCAGCAGCCACGAAGCTGGCCATGGTGGACACGTTGAGAGCTGCGAACCGTCTCGATGGCCCGCCGCCGGTTCCCACGATGTCAACCGGGTCGATCCCGGCGGGCACGTCGATCGGGGCGGCCGCGTCGAGCATGGCATCGCTCATCCCCACGACCTCTTCAGGGGTCTCGCCCTTCATCCGCAACGCGATTATGAACGCTGCGATCTGGGAATGGGCCGCGTTGCCTTCGAGCACCTCGCCCATCGCGGCCGCAGACTCCGCCGCGGTCAGGTCGCGCCCCTCGGTCAGGGTGGCCAGCACTGCCTTCCAGCCACCGATGTCAGCCAAGCGAGTCATGGGTGACGAAGCGTACCGTGGGCGATGCTCGAGGACGGGTGTCAGGCGGACCGGCGACCAGCAGCGGCATAGGCGGCCCGTCGGCGCTGGCGGATTATCCGGCGGCGCTCGCGCTCAGTTGCGCCACCCCAGATGCCCTCCTTCTCGCGGAAGCCCAAAGCGTGCTCGAGGCACTCGTTCTGCACCGAGCAGACCGCGCAGACCGACTTGGCGTCGGTTGCGTCCTCATCCTCATCTGAGTGGGGGTAGAAGATCGTTGGATCGAGGCCGTTGCAGGCGGCCTTCGCTCGCCAGGGCTGTTTCATCCGGGACTGCTCGTTTCCACGTTTCGTTGGAGATGAGATAGCTGCGCTGCCGAGTATCGCAACGCCAGCCGCGCCCTGTCCAAACGGCGCCCCCTTCCAGTGGCACTCACTGTAGTTGGTTTGCCAGGGACCACCCCTGAACTGGTGAGCAGACAGACCACACATGTGCCTGAGGTCAGCCGAGCCACCTGGCTCGCCGGTCGGCGCTTGCACACATCGACAACAGATCGTCGGAACTGCAAGCGCCGGTTCCCTCGGGGGCTGCGCCTCTGCCCCTGAGGCGTTGGTCACCCGCCGTTGCGCAGGTCCTCGAGCAACTCGGTGTGGCTCTGTTCACCCAGGACGGTTGCATGGTCGTAGGCGGGATGGGTGACCGCCAGGGCGACCGGTTCAGCCTCGAAGGCGGCCACCTGACGTGGACTGAGCGAGAAGTGCACGTAGTGAACCGACGCCGTCGTGTCCTCGCGCGTGAGCTTCTCGGCATGGTCGGGGTCGACGATGCATCTGACCGGCTCGCCGCCCGTGCCGTCGGGGCCGGCGCCGATCCGAAGCTCGACCTGGGTCTCGACACCGACCAGCGCGGGAAGCCACTTGCGCAGCTGCTCTTCGGAGGTGAGCTCGATGAACATCGTGGCGGCCAGCTCGCCGGGTTCAGGGATGAGCGGGTTGTACACACGCAACTCGTTGGCGATCTGGTCGTCGGTGATGAGCTTCTCGGCTCGGGCCATCTCCTGTACCTGGAACCGGATGGTGCTGGCATTCTCGAACACGAAGGTGATCAGCGGTCCCACACTGATGCGGCGCTTGGTCTTGAGGTCGATGATGAAACGGCGGAACTCGTCACGCTCGCGCTCATAGGCGCGAAGGTCCGCGATGTCGGCGTGGTCGAGCTTGGCCATGGCTGCTCCGTTTCAATCGCGCTCAGCTGGGATCCCGTATGCACGGGCGAGGAACTGCATCGGGTGGGTCGGCTCGTGACCGGTCTCTTCGCGGATCCCGCCGTTGGCAAGGTTGCAGTCCCCTGTCACCTCGTCGCCGGGGGCAGCCTGGATCGCCCTGACCATCTTCTGCGCCACCTGCCGGGAGGCCTCGTAGTTGGCGGCTCGCAGCCCCCACGTGCCGTCGATCGCGGAGCATTCGGCCACGACGGTGACCTTCGTCCCCGTGAGCTTCATGAGGTCCCGGCTGCGGTAGCCGATGTTCTGGGCACGCAGGTGACACGGCGCGTGGTAGGTGGTCGCCTCGGGCACGTCGCCCTCGAAGGTCTCATCCATCGTGGTGCCGGGATCCTTGCGCAACTTCCACAAGTACTCCGAGGTGTCATAGGTGTTCTCGGCGACGGCCTCTGCGTTGGGGCCACCGATGTAGTCGACGTAGTCCTTCTTCAACACATAGCTGCACGTCGGCTGGGGCACCACGATGTCGCGCCCCTCGCGCACGGCTGCCGCCAGCACGGCGAGGTTCTTGCGACCCTGCCTGACGAAGTTGTCGACGTCACCAGAGTGCAGCCACGGCGCGCCGCAGCAACGCTGGCCCTCTGGCAAGGAGCAGTCGACCCCGTTGCGCTCGAAGACCTTCACGAGATCCTGGCCGATCGCGGGGTTCTGGTACTCGACCATGCAGGTCGGGAAGAGGGCAACCTTGGCCTGGTCGGATCCAACTCGGTTCTGGCCCCTCGACCCGTCGGCCTTGCGCCGCTTGAACCAGGTCGAGAACCGCGTCCTGGCATAGGGAGGCAGCACACGCTGCGCGGCGATGCCCGTCACCGCTTGCATCAGCCGCCTGGTCCGAGAGCCGGGCGTGCCGATGGCCTTGTTGACAAGACCGGCCGCGGCGGAGTTGACCTTCCCGGCCAGGTCTGTGCGCCCCATGGCCTGGTCGGTCAGTCGTACCGACACCTTCCTCGGCTGGTCCCGAAACCTGACCTGCTTCGCACGGAGCATCATGCGCGGGAAGTCGATGTTCCACTCGCTCTGGCCCGGGATGTAGGGGCAGTTGACGTAGCAGAGCTTGCAGTTGAAGCACTCGTCGACCACACGGTCCTGTTGTGCCGGAGTGAGCCGCGCCGAGTCCTGGTCGTCGAACCGGTCGATCATCTCGAACAGCGACGGGAAGGCCGTGCAGAACTTGAAGCAGAGCCGGCACCCATGGCACAGGTCAAAGACCCGGGTCAGCTCGTCGCGCAGATCGTTCTGGTCGAAGTAGGTCGGATGGAACGGGTCATAGGTCGTGGTCACTTCGCGAAGCTACCCCTTGCTCGCGACGGGGATGAGTACGGGCAGGGGGACCGCACGGCCCCCCTGAATCGCAGGCTCGGGTGCATCACGGGGCTACGCCCCTGCCCACCGAGCCATGTGCCTGCGCGCCGCCCCATGAGTCACGGCGCTTGCCACATCGACCACAGACTGTGGATCG
>JAHFUU010000220.1 GCA_023264915.1 Microthrixaceae bacterium
GACATCTGACCCCAAACGAAGGTACGGTCGGCCACGAGCGGGAACTGATAGGCCTTCATTGATCGCTCCATGCTGCAAGACCACGCTGTCTATCCCCCGGCCGCGAGCCGCGATGCAACAAAGGCCGGCATCCCAAAGGTGGTCGCTGCAAGTGACGACTACCTCGGGTTCCAGCTCATCGAGAAGCCGCGATATCGAGGTCTCAAGTGAGTCGACTCGGCGGAAGTAGCTGTCAAGGAATCCCCTTGGTGGGAGCGTCCCATCGCCGGCGACGTCACGGAGATCGCTGGTGAATGCCCGCCACCGCCGTCGTGGTCGCCACGCGTGCTTCGCCACTGCGGAGAAGTACTGACGGGCGCCGTGGGGTTCTCTGAAGCCAGACGAAGCAACCGATTGGTCCGGGAGATGCAGTTGGAGGGCGAGGAGCGGCTCCGCTGCGCTGCCGGCCGGAAGGGGGAACCAGCAAAGCACTGCGGCCTTCGACGAGGCGGGTCACCGGCCACCGGATCGACCCGGCACGACGATCTGGCGGCCCCAACGACCTAGCTCGGCCCAACGCGTGAGTGACGGTCGTGTCGAGAGTGTTCGACTGCTGCGAAAGAGCGACCAGCGGAGGCATTCGGCAAACTCGTGGCCCGCGAACAAAGGATCTGACAGGCTCACCCATTGCAGCCATGCCGCCTCAAGCTGAGACAGTCGTTGACCGAAGCATAGAATCTCATCGCTTTCCCCTGCGTTCAAGGGAAGAGGTGCCTGATCTGGATGGGGATCAGCATGCAGCGATTCGCGTCACGCGCCCCGTAGAGTCTTGGCGTGCTAAGTGAATCGCGTATGCCGTTGAGGGCGCTCCGGGCCCCCAAGTCCGCCGCGAACCTCATCGTCGACTGGACACTAGCGCCGCGACTCGCGCGCTTTCTTGGGGTTGAAGTCGGGGATGGCTGTCGTTTCATTGGGTTCCCGGAGGTGCGGCGGGCAGATTCGTCACAGATCCGGCTCGGTAACAGGGTGTTGCTTAACAGCCGTCCAGGTTCGAACGAGGCCGGCATCTCCCACCGAACCATTCTCGCGGCGACTCGACCCGGAAGCCGCATCTGCATCGGTGACGATACAGCGGTGTCAGGAGTCTCGATAGTCGCCCATCGCTCAGTTGTCATCGGGAAACGTGTGCTGCTGGGAGCGGGTGCCTGCATCTGGGACACGGACTTTCACCCCACCGCGGCCGATGCCCGGCGACTCGACGCGACTCGCGGTGCAAGATCGGCACCAGTTCTCATCGGCGATGACGTATTCATCGGTGCCCGCGCTTTGGTACTCAAAGGAGTTTCGATCGGCGCCAGGGCCCTCGTGGGTGCTGGGGCCGTCGTCACCCATCATGTGCCTTCGGATTGCACAGTGGTGGGCAACCCGGCGCAGGTCGTCCGCTCGGGGGACCCAGCACTCCGCGACTGAGCTCGCCCGTCAGCGGCCGCGGGTCGTCCAGCCTTCAGGCGATCCCTCCTGCTGTGGCATCCTTGACGGCTCGGTCGATCGTCGAGCAGGCGCTTCGGGCCGCAGGCAGAACACGTCGATGGAGGCGCTCGGTCAGAATGAAGAAGATCCTCATCACCGGGTCATGTGGCCTGATCGGTTCAGAGGTAGCGACGTACTTTGCCGAGCTTGGCTGGTGGGTATACGGCATCGACAACAACATGCGAGCTGACTTCTTCGGCCCGGGTGGTGACACGAGTTGGAACAGAACGCGACTTGTCGACGCGATCGCACAATATGAGCATTACGGCGTCGACATCCGTGACCGTGAGGTGCTCATGAGCCTCGTCAATGAGTTGCGGCCCGACCTAGTCGTGCACACCGCTGCACAACCCAGCCACGACTTGGCAGCCCGCAGGCCCTTTGATGACTTCGATGTGAATGCCGTCGGAACGATGAACCTCCTCGAGGCACTTCGTCTCAACTCACCTGAGTCGGTCTTCGTCCACATGTCGACGAACAAGGTGTACGGCGACGCTCCCAACGAGTTGCCGATGGTTGAGCTGTCGACTCGTTGGGATTACGCGAATGACGAGGACCACGCGGGCGTCAACGAGACCATGCGCATCGACCGGTCTACACATTCGGTGTTCGGTGCGTCGAAGGTGGCAGCGGATGTGATGGTTCAAGAGTACGGCCGCTACTTCGGCATGCGCACGACCTGCCTTCGTGGTGGTTGCCTGACCGGGCCGAACCACTCCGGTGTCGAGCTGCACGGGTTCCTGAGCTACCTCGTGAAGGTCAACCTGGCGGGAGACCTGTACCGCATCTTCGGGTACAAAGGCAAGCAGGTGCGAGACAACATCCATTCCCATGATGTCGCACGCTTGATCGAGCTCATCTACCAACGCCCCCAAATCGGCGGGGTTTACAACCTCGGTGGGGGACGAGAGAACTCCTGCTCTATCCTTGAGGCAATCTCGGAAGTCGAGGCCCGTACAGGCAAGGCGATGCGCCGTGAGTACGTGGACTCACCACGAATGGGAGATCACATCTGCTACATCTCCGACCTCACCAAGACCTCCCGGGACTACCCGAACTGGAAGCCACTCATCTCGTTGACCAAGATCTTTGATGAGCTCTGTGATTCCTGGCAATCGCGCCTTCGGCGGTAGGGTTCGGTGGTGCGCTCAGTCCTTGTCTCATGGACGGTCCCTCCAGTGACGACGGGTTCATCGGTCATCGTCGGGAACCTTGCGCGCCAGTTCCACCCAGAGGAGATGGTGATCGTCGGGGCAAAGCCGTGGGCCGCACCGGCTCTCGAGTGGCAGCAACGATGGCCGCCGATCAACTACGCCAGCATCGAACCGCCACCGGCCCTTCGAGGGGGCAGATGGTTAAGGATCGGGGAGGGGCCTATCGTGCTCCTCCGCATCCTTCAGGTCTGCAGGAAGAGCCGGGCGGAGGTTGTGCTGGCGGTCTTCCCTGACGAGGTGTATCTGACCGCCGCACTCCTCGCCAGCAAGCTGCTGCGCCTCACATTCGTGCCCTACTTCCACAACACGTTGGTGGAGAACAGGGTTGACTCGAGAATCGCGCGTTGGCTGCAACGGGCTGTCTTTGCCTCTTCACCCTTCCTGTTGGTGATCAGTGAGGGCATGCAGTGCCTGTATGCTGACCGCTATCCCGATATCGAGACACACGTAGTCCCCCACACGTTTCCAGAGGCGTTGGGCCAGGACGCGAGCTGTCCACCTGTACATATGCCCCTCAGGCTCGCGTTCTCTGGCAACGTGAACGGGGCGTGCGACGTCGCCATGGCCAACCTCGTTGCGGCCATCCAAGGTATGGATAACGTTGATTGTTCGCTCTACACGGGGTCCACCGTCGCGGCGCTTCGACGGGTCGGTGTCTCCGGCCCCAAGTTCTCGACCAAGGAGCTGTCACGCAGGCAACTGCTCGAGTCTCTCCGCGACGCTGACGTGCTGCTGCTGCCCCACGGCTTCGGCGCTGGCCGGTCGGGCGTGGAGATGGAAACGATCTTCCCGACCAAGACGATCGAGTACCTCATCAGCGGGAGACCGATATTGGCTCACGTGCAGCCGGGGACCTTCTTGTCTGAATTCCTCACTAGCCACCAGTGCGCCTACGTCGTGCACGATCCTGACGCAGATGCACTGCGAAAGGCGCTGGAAGATCTGCGGTCAGATGGCGAGCTCAGGCATCGGCTAGTCATCAATGCCCTGCGTACGGCGATGGCCTTCCAGGGCGACCGCGTCGCCCAGGAGCTTCGCTTGCTGTTGGCACAGGCGATGATCCCCAAAGAGCAATGATGGCCGGGGGTGACACTCGACCCCTGAGGGTGCTGGTCATCACCAACATGTACCCATCACAGCAGCACCCGCACTCGGGGGTGTTCGTCTCCAGGCAGGTTCGGAGTCTCGACCAGGCGGGGGTCACGACGAAGGTCATCTGCGTCGACCGGGAATCGCGACGGGGCATGTTGTCCTATGCAGGGTTGGCGCGACGGGTCCGCGATGCTTCGTCGCGCTTCCAACCAGACCTGGTCCATGTGATGTATGGGGGGATCATGGCATTGCTGGTCGCCTTCTCGCGACTTGACCAACCGGTCATCGTGTCGTTCTGCGGGAGTGACATTCACGGCCAGCCAAATGCGCCCCCCCTCCGGCGCATGATCGCCCGAGTCGGTGTGTGGTGCTCGCGAGCGGCAGCCAAGCGGGCCTCGGGTGTAATCGTGAAGTCCGAGGAGTTGAAGGTCTGCCTGCCTGAAGTCGCATGTCCCGTGAGAGTGATTCCCAACGGGATTGATCTCGACGCCTTCCGGCCTCGCCACCCTCTGGAAGCCCGACGGGAGCTGGGCTGGTCCGAGGACGGGCTCCACGTGCTCTTCTATGACTCCTCAGATCCGCTGAAGCGAGCGGATCTGGCACGGGCAGCGTTCGCAAAGCTTCGCGGCGGCCTCCGGGCGGAACTGCACCGCATGTGGGGGATTGCCCCCGATGAAGTACCAACATGGCTCAACGCCTCGTCGGTGCTGCTCGTGACCTCGGCGAGGGAGGGCTCACCGAACGTCGTCAAAGAAGCGCTCGCGTGCAACGTTCCTGTGGTCAGCGTTGATGTAGGCGACGTACGCGAGCGACTCGATGGCGTGGAGTGGTGCACCATCGCCGACGACAATCCCCAGGCCCTGGCGAAGGCCATGTCAGAGCTCGGTCGGGCCCCACGCCGCACAAACGGGCGCCCTGCGGTGGAGGGCCTTCGCCTGGAAGCCGTTGCAAAGCGCATCTGTGACCTATATGAGATCGTTCGGCGAGCGCCTTCGCACTCTACAAGGTGACCGGCCTACACCTGTTAGCTCGGGGGCCACGACCCTTGGCAGTTGGCTGCGGTGCCCGAGGAATGGTAAAGGTCACCTTGCCTGCGATCACGTCAGAAACGGAACCCTCGCGTTGCTCCGACGCCGATGACGACAAGGCCGGTCGCCATCACCAGGTGGGCGAGCGTTCCCCCGGCCTATCTGCTCGCCATCCCTCGAACATCAGAACTGACCAGAGGTGGTGACCCCATGCCGAGTCGCCTCTCGTGTGCGCGTCCCACATTCGCCCGACGATGCTGCCATCGACTTGCGTCTCGCCGGCCAACACCGGGCACAGCAGCTCGTCAGCCCAATCACGAAGGGGGCCACGCAGCCAGGTATCGATCGGGACGTCGAAGCCCTTCTTCGGTCGATCTATTAGTTCCGCTGGGATGTGCCGTCGAAGTAGTTGGCGTAGCGGCCATTTCGTCTCAACCCCGTGCGACTTGACTGAGGCCGGCAGGCCCCATACTGACTCGATCAGGTGATGGTCAAGGAACGGTAGCCGTGTCTCGAGCGAATGCGCCATGCTGGCTCGATCCACCTTCACCAAGATGTCATCAGGCAGGTAG
>JAHFUU010000221.1 GCA_023264915.1 Microthrixaceae bacterium
CGTCAGACGTTCAGCGGCGCTGGCGAGACCAGCATCTGTTGCCGATGGCCGACCCCCAGGTGATGGCCCCTCACCTCGACGAGGTAGAGCGAACCCTTCAGGTGGGACCCGTGCCGCTCAGTGTGATGGGCAACAACGGGAAGGCGATGTTGCGGGGCGCGGCAGCTCTGGGCTGGAAGGCAGGCCCCCTCGTCAGGAACGCTCCCGGATGTGACGGCTGTTGCCAGTGCGCGCTCGGGTGTCCCCACAATGCCAAGGCTGGCGTTCACATGAACGCACTTCCCCAGGCTTGCGAAGCAGGGGCCAAGATCGTGAGCGAGGCTCTTGTCGACCGGGTGATCGTCGAGGGTGGCCGAGCCGCAGGCGTGAGGGCGCGAAGGCCCGACGGGTCGGTCTTTGAGGTTCGCGCCACGAGGGTCGTGGTCTCGGCAGGGGCGGCAGAGACGCCAGCGTTGCTGTGGCGCAGCGAGATCGGCGGTCATCCCGAGCTCGGCCGCAACCTTGCGATCCACCCGGCTCTGGGGGCCTCGGGGCGCTTCGAGGCACCCGTCGTGTCCTGGGAGGGCGTGCTGCAAAGCGCAACGGTCGAGCAGTGGCACGCGTCCCATCGGATCCTCATCGAGGCAACGGCAACACCACCAGGCATGGGTTCGTTGATCCTGCCCGGGTTCGGGCCTGGCCTCCTCGAGCGGATCGACGACGCGGATCACTTCGCCATCCTCGGCGCGATGATCGGAGACGAACCGTCGGGCCAGGTCCACAGCCGTGCAGGCAACACCTTCATGACCTACAGGTTGCATCCCCGGGACGCTCGCAGGCTTGTGGTCGCCTTGTCCGCCATGGGGCGGATCCTGCTCGCGGCGGGCGCCGAAGAGGTGGTCACGGGCTTGCCGGGCAGGGCTCCGGTCCGCACGGTCGAGCAGTTGGACTCCTCACTCGACGACGTCGACCCCCGCGAGCTTCACCTGGCTGCGTTCCACCCGACGGGCACCGCCCGGGCTGGCGGTGATGCCGAGCGGAGCCCGGTGGACGAGCATGGGCGCCTGCGTGGCACCCGCGGTGTGTGGATCGCTGACGCGTGCATAGTGCCAAGCTGTCCCGAGGTCAACCCGCAGGTCACGATCATGGCCCTCGCTCTCGCCGTGGCCGACGAGATGATGGCCGAGACCGCGTAGCGGTCGAGCCCACATCCCAGGAGCTGTTCGACGACGCGCCTGTGCGAGGAATGTGCGCCCATGGTACGGCTCGCGATCACGATGTGGGAGTTCTCGTGGCTCGTTCGCCGCACCGGATCCGAGGACGAGTTTGCCGACTGGAGATGGGGACGGTCGGCCCCTCGTCCTTTCGGGCGGGCGCTCACACCTGGTTCCGCGCCGACGCACGTCCGGCCGCTCGCGCTCGCACACCAAGATCGCGTGGTGCGGGCGCCTCAGGTGCTGGAGAGGACATGCACGACACAGACCGCTCCGACGCCGACCATGTGGGCGAGGCCGAACTGCGCGCCGGGTTGCTGGCGAGCGCCAGCTTCACCCCGGAGCTGGCGGGTGACCTCTGCGACCTGGCCGACTCCGGTCGGGCCGAAGGGATGACCCATCGACACCAGGCCACCAGAGGGGGACACGGCACAGCGGCCACCGATGTCCCAGGCACCCTCGACCAGAAGGGGCGCCGCCTGCCCCGGCTCGCACAGCCCCATGGCCTCGATGTACAGGAGCTCCTCGATCGTGAACGCGTCATGCACCTCTACCACGTCGAGCTGGTCCGGTGAGATCTGAGCCTCGGCAAGTGCCCGTTCGGTGGTGTCCCCGGTGAGGGCCGTGTCCCAGTTGACACCGGGCGAGTAGACGCGCTCACTGGCGGCCACCGAGCTGAGCACCCGTACGCAACGGCTCTCGTCGAGACCGAGGCTCGCTATCGCATCCTCTGATGCGACGATCGCGGCCGCCGCACCCTCACCGATCGGGCAGCACTGAAGGCGGGTGAGTGACCCAGAAAGAGGGGGATCGGCCATGACGTCTGCGAGCGAACGCACCTTCTGTCGCTGAGCGTAGGGGTTCTCTGCACCGTTGCGGTGGTTCTTGACGGCCACCAGCCCGAGAACCTCGGGCTCGATGTCCCAGGTGTTCATGTAGGCGTTGGCTAGCAGCGCGAAGTGCGTCACCGGCATCAGGCGTGCACCGATCAGATCATGGATGCCCGCCTTGCCGGGTGCCATGTTGGGAAGGGCAACCTTGTCGACTCCGATCGCGAGCGCTACTTCGGAGGTGCCGCTGGCGACATCGACGCAGGCCGACCGGAATCCCGTGGATCCCGAAGCCGAAGCGTTCTCGACCTGGGACATGGCGATCCCGGTGGTTCCGAGGTAGCGCAGCATCGTCCGGCCCGCCGCGAAGCCGACGTTGACCGTCGCGGTGTATGCAGCATCGACCGAGGGCCACTCGATCCCGGCGTCATCGAGGGCGCTGCGCACCGCGGTCAGGCCAAGGTCGACATAGGTCGTGTCGCTCGGTCGCTGGTACCGGTGAAGGCCGACACCGACCACATAGACGGGTCGCATCGTGCCGATCGGTCGCCGGGGCGGAGGGGGGGTGAGGCGGCACAAGCGAGCCCCTGAAGCGATTGGCGCTGCACCCGGGACCGGTGACGGCGGAGCCGAGGCCGACACCGCTGAGCGTGGCGTCGGCTCGCTCGTGGCGGGTGAGAAGCGCAGCTCGAGGACGTCGGCTTCACCCCGCCTTGTGCCGTTGGGAACGAGCGTGCCGCTGACGCGGGAACCGATCGAGGCACCCTGGCCGACGGGGGAGTCGAGCAGGCCTCTTATGGTCGGGCCCGAGTCGAGCATGATCTCCGCGATCGCGTAGGGGACATCTGCCGCGAACGGGTTGTGGTGCACGGTGGCGACCGAGCTGGCGACTCCCGAAGGCTCGACCAGCTCCTCAGCGGTCGCCTGCGGGCCTGCACCACAGGACTCGCACCCGTAGCCGTGCGGCGGGAAGAAGACGTATCCGCAGATGGAGCACTTGCACGCGCGCAGCAGCACCACGCCGTTTGCAAGCTGATACAGCGACGGATCCGCTACCACCGGTTCGGACATCGTTCCCCCCATGCAGCCATCGTCCCCCTCGTGCAGCGGCGGCGTGCAGATCGCGCATCCTTCCAGAACCCGGCACGAAGCGCGCAACCGGGGGCGTGTGAAATGTGGCGCGGGAACCACGTGCACTTGCGTGAGTGAGTGCTCACTCATCTAGGCTGCCGCTCGTGCGGACCAAGGGCCTCGACAAGCCAGCCGTCGGCGAGACCCTCGACCCTGTCGAGCCCCGAAGTCGTGCCGTGGCGCTGCCTCCTGAGCAACGGCGTGCGGCGATCGTCGAGGCGACCCTGCCGCTGCTGCTCGAGCACGGGGCTGGGGTGACGACCCGCCAGATCGCAGAGGCCGCGAGTGTCGCCGAAGGCACCATCTTCCGGGTGTTCCCCGACAAGGAAGCGCTCATCGCGGCTGTGTTCGAGAGCACCTTCGATCCCGAACCGGTCCGCGAAGCGCTGCGGTCGGTCAACCTCGCCCAGCCGCTGGAGGACCGGCTCGTGGATGCCGTGGACATCCTGCGTCGAAGGGTCACGACCATCTGGGAGCTGATCGCCGCGGTCGGCTTGTCAAGGATCCCCGAGCAGGCGGCGTTGGGCGTTCACCGCCGTCCCCCAGATCTCGAAGAGCTCCAGGACCTGATCGAACCCGACCGGGGCCAGCTTCGCCGAGACCCTTCGGCGATAGCCGAGCTCCTGCGGGCGTTCGTCTTCGCGGGAAGCCATCCGGCACTCATCGGAGAGGACCCCCTCTCGTCGACCGAGATCGTGTCGGTGCTCCTCGACGGCGTGCGCACACCGCACACGGGGGGCAAGCGCTGATGCTGATGAAGCTCCTGCGCTCACACCTGCGCGGCTACCGCGGCCTTCTGACTGCGGTCGTGGCCCTTCAGTTCGTCCAAGCCATGGCGACGCTGTTCCTCCCTTCGCTCAACGCGGACATCATCAACAAGGGCGTGATCACTGGCGACACCAACTACATCTGGAGGACGGGTGGCCTGATGCTCGGTGTCACCTTCGTGCAGGTGTGCTTCGCGATCGGAGCGACCTTCGTCTCCGCGAAGGCAGCCATGAGCTTCGGTCGCGACGTGAGGGGGAACCTGTTCACCAGGGTCGTCAACTACTCCACCGAGGAGGTCAGCCGGTTCGGAGCGCCATCGCTGATAACCCGCATCACCAACGACGTCCAGCAGGTGCAGATGCTCGTCCTGATGGGCTGCACGATGCTCGTGGCAGCCCCGATCACGATGATCGGCGGGATCATCATGGCTCTGCGAGAGGACGGCAAGCTCTCGATGCTGTTGCTGATCAGCGTTCCGGTCCTCGTCACCGCGATTGGGCTGGCAGTCGTCCGGATGATCCCGCAGTTCCAGACGATGCAGGATCGCATCGACCGGGTGAACCAGGTGCTGCGCGAGCAGATCACCGGCATGCGAGTCGTTCGTGCCTTCGTGCGCGAGCCCCATGAGGTCAAGCGGTTCAGGTCCGCCAACGACGAGCTCACAGGAGCTTCGCTGCGCGCCGGTTACCTGATGGCGTTGATGTTCCCGATCGTGATGCTCGTCCTGAACGCGTCCTCGGTCGGGGCGATCTGGATCGGAGGCAACCGCATCGCCACCAAGGAGATGCAGATCGGAGCGCTCATCGCGTTCCTGAGCTACCTGATCCAGATCCTGATGTCGGTCATCATGGCAACGCTCGTGTTCGTCATGGCACCCCGAGCCTCGGTGTGCGCCGAGCGGATACAGGAGGTCCTCGACACCCCGCCCACGATCGCCCCCCCCGCAGAACCGGTCACAGAGCTTCGCGTTCGGGCCTGCCTCGAGCTGAGAGATGTCGGGTTCGCGTACCCCGGAGCTGAGCATCCGGTCCTGTCCCACATCAGCATGCGAGCCGAGGCCGGCCAGACGACGGCCATCATCGGCAGCACCGGATCGGGCAAGACGACGCTGCTGAACCTGGTTCCGCGGCTCTTCGATGCGACCTCGGGCCAGGTGCTCGTCGACGGGGTCGACGTGCGCGACCTGGATCCGCAGCTGCTGTGGAGCCGGGTCGGGCTGGTGCCCCAGAAGCCCTATCTCTTCTCGGGCACCATTGCCAGCAACCTGCGCTTCGCGGACCCAGATGCGAGCGACGACGATCTGTGGAAGGCCCTCGAGACAGCGCAAGCGGCCGACTTCGTACGATCGATGCCAGAAGGGCTCGACGCCCCGATCAACCAGGGTGGGACCAACGTCTCGGGCGGGCAGCGCCAGCGGCTCGCGATCGCACGGGCGCTGGTGCGCAAGCCCGAGATCTACCTTTTCGACGATTCGTTCTCGGCTCTC